>JBEQBS010000233.1:0-5433 GCA_041639675.1 Rubritepida sp.
CGAAGCCTCCATCTCCAGCCGGCGTGACGGGCAGCAGCAGGGAAATCATGGCCCCAGAACGGGTAACGGATATGGCCGTGCGCAGGCAAAGACAATCGGCGCCGCAAGATACCCGCGCACAGGTCTCTTAGACTTCCTCAACCTTGCTTGCGGGGATGCTGTCGCCGCGCCCCCGCCCGCGTCAAGCGCCGATCACCGAAAGGGCGGCGCGTAGAGCAGCCCGCCATTGGTCCAGAGGTTGTTCTGCGCGCGCGGCATGGCGATGGGCGTGTTCGGGCCGAAGTGGCGGTCGTACAGCTCGCCGTAGTTGCCGATGGCGCGCACGGCGTTGAACGCCCAGGCGGGGTCGAGGCGCAGCGCTTGGCCGACCTCGGGCACCGCGCCCAGCAGGCGGCGGGTGTTGGCGTCCTGCGACGTGCGGCGCTGCTCCTCGGCGTTCGCCGCGGTGATGCCGCTTTCCTCCGCCTGCACCAGGGCGTGGATGTACCAGCGCACGATGTCGTGCCAGTTCTCGTCGCCGCGGCGGATCACCGGCGTGTAGGGCTCCTTGCTGAAGCGCTCGTCCAGGATCACCCAGTCCTGCGGGTTGGGCAGGGCGGAGCGCGTGGAGGCGAGGCCGGAGGCGTCGAAGCCCGTGGCGTCGCAGCGGCCGGAGGCCAGCGCCTGCACCACCTGCTCCTGCTCGGCGAAGAGCACCGGGCGGAAGGTCAGGTTCTGCGCGCGGAAGTACTCGGTGGTGATCTGCTCGTTCGTCGTGCCCTGCTGGAGGCAGATGGTGGCGCCGGCCAGGTCGCGCACGCGCGTCGCGCCGGTGGAGCGGCGCGTCATGAAGCCGTGGCCGTCGTAGAAATAGTACGAGGTGAAGCGCAGCCCCAGCGTGGTGTCGCGCAGCACGGTGTGGGTGGAGGTCAGCATCAGCACGTCCACCTCGCCGGCGCCCAGCGCGGTGAAGCGCGTGGCGAAGGTGAGCGGCACGAAGCGCACGCGGTTCGCATCGCCGAAGATGGCGGCGGCCAGGCCGCGGCAGAGATCGGCCACCATGCCCTGGTAGCGGCCCTGGGCATCCAGCACGGTGAAGCCGGGGGCGGAGGCGTTGACGCCGCAGGCCAGCGTGCCGCGGGCGCGCACGGCGTCCAGCGTGGCCTGGGCCTGGGCGCCGCCGGACAGCCCGGCCGCCATGGCGGCGGCGAGCAGGAATCGCTTGAGCATTGGGTGCCTTCCCCCGTTCGTGTGGCGCCATGCTGGCATGCCCGCCGCCGCCGCGGCCAGCGCCGTCTTGACGCCGCGCCCGCCCCGTTCTTCCTGGCAGGGCAGGAGAACCGACCATGCCCCAGACCCACCGCCTCGACGCCACGCCGGCCACCATCCGCTGGGGCACCTTCGATGCCGCCTATGCCCCGCTGCTGACGGTCGAATCCGGCGACCTGGTGGTGCTGGAATGCGTCTCCGGCGGGCCGGAGGTGATGCCGCCCGCCGGCTCGCCGCTGGTGGTGCCGCCGAAGCTGGCCGCCATCCATGCCGCCAACCCGCCCCGGCTGGGGCCGCACATCCTCACCGGCCCCGTGGCCGTGCGCGGCGCCGAGCCGGGCGACGTGCTGCGGGTGGAGATCGAGCGCATCGAGCTGGGCGCGGACTGGGGCTTCTGCGGCTTCCGTCCGCTGGGCGGCACCCTGCCGGAGGATTTTCCGTACCGCCGCACCCTGCACATCCCGGTGGACCGTGAGGCCCGCACCGGCACCGTGCCGGTGGGCGGCGGCGTCACCCTGCCGCTCGCGCCCTTCTTCGGCGTGATGGGCGTGGCACCGCCGGCCGACTGGGGCGCGATCTCCACCAAGGAGCCGCGCGCGCATGGCGGCAACCTGGACAACAAGGAGATCGGCGAGGGCGCCACGCTGTTCCTGCCCGTGCATGTCCCCGGCGCGCTGTTCAGCGCCGGCGACGGCCACGGCGTGCAGGGCGATGGCGAGGTCTGCATCAACGCGCTGGAGATGTGCCTGACCGGCCATTTCCGCCTGAGCGTGGAGAAGGGCGCGCCGCTCCTCTACCCGCGCGCCGAGACGCCGACGCACTTCATCTCCATGGGCATGCACGAGGACCTGGACGAGGCGATGAAGAAGGCCCTGCGGGAGATGATCGCCTTCATCACCGCGCGCACGAACATGAGCGCGGCGGATGCCTACCAGCTCTGCTCGCTGGCGGTGGATTTCCGGGTGACGCAGACGGTGAACGGCGAGAAGGGCGTGCACGGCATGCTGCGCAAGGGCCTCTTGTTCTGATGCTCCCCACGAAACCGCTTCGCAGTTTCGCGGGGGCCCCGTCCTGGCGCCTGGTTTCCGCAGCGTGTCCCGCGTTGCCGCGGCGAAGCCGCGGCGCCGCCCGGTGCCTCGCCACGTTGGCGGGAAGGCGCTGATCCCATGCGCATCGTCACCTGGAACATCAACAGCATCCGCCTCCGCCTGCCGCTGCTGAAGGAGCTGGACGCCGCGCTGGCGCCCGATGTGCTGTGCCTGCAGGAGACCAAGTGCCCCGACGAGCACTTCCCGCATGAGGGCATCGCCGCGCTCGGCTTCCGCCACGTCGCGATGAAGGGGATGAAGGGCTACAACGGCGTCGCCATCCTGTCGCGCATTCCCTTCGCGGTGAGGGAGCAGGACCCCGACTGGTGCGACAAGGGCGATTGCCGCCACCTGGGCGTGATGCTGGACGCGCCGGGCGGGCCGCTGGAGCTGCACGACTTCTACGTCCCCGCCGGCGGCGACGTGGCGGACCCGGAGCAGAACCCGAAGTTCCGTCACAAGCTGGACTTCATCCGCCAGGTGACGGAATGGGGCGAGACGCGCGCCGCCGCCCCGCGCCGCGTGCTGGTGGGCGACCTCAACATCGCCCCGCTGGAGCACGACGTGTGGAGCCACCGGCAATTGCGGGACGTGGTGAGCCACACCCCGGTGGAGGTGGCGGCCATGGCGGAATGGATGGCGCGCGGCCAATGGGTGGACGGCGTGCGCCACTTCGTCCCGCACGGCGAAAAGCTGTATTCCTGGTGGAGCTACCGCGCGAGGGACTGGGCCGCGGCCGATCGCGGCCGGCGGCTGGACCACGCCTGGGTGTCGCCGGACCTGCAAGGCAGGCTGGCGCGCCAGCACATCCACCGGCCCGCCCGCGGCTGGGCCCAGGCCAGCGACCACGTGCCCGTGCTGCTGGAGCTGGACCTGTGAGACGATACGCCTTCCTGACGCTGGACGTCTTCACCGACCGGCGCTTCGGCGGCAATCCGCTGGCCGTCTTCCCCGAGGCGGAGGGCCTGTCCGACGCCGAGATGCAGGCCCTGGCCGCCGAGCTGAACCTCAGCGAGACCACCTTCGTCCTGCCGCCGGATGATCCCGCCAACGACGCCCGCGTGCGCATCTTCAACCGCACCAGCGAGATGCCCTTTGCCGGCCACCCCAATGTGGGCACCGGCTGGGCGCTGCGGCACCGCGCGCGCACCCGCCGCGACCGTCCCGCGCCGCATGGCGCGGGCTGTGGATCGCCGGCGCCAGGCGGCACCCTGCGCTTCGAGGAGATCGCCGGCCTGGTGACGGTGACGCTGGACGAGGCCGGCGCCACGGTGGAAGCGCCGCAGCCGCTGGCGCTCGGCCCCGCCATGCCGGCCGCGCTGCTGCACTCCTGCATCGGCGTGGCGCCGCTGGGGGATGGCGTGCTGGCCGGCTGCGGCAACAGCTTCGTGCTGGCCGAATGCGCGCCGGATGCGCTGCCCGACGCCTCGCCGGACCTCGCCGCCTTCCGCGCCGCCGCCGCG
The DNA here is from genome assembly GCA_041639675.1 of Rubritepida sp. Taxonomy (GTDB): domain Bacteria; phylum Pseudomonadota; class Alphaproteobacteria; order Acetobacterales; family Acetobacteraceae; genus Roseococcus. The sequence continues at coordinate 3,800 of JBEQBS010000233.1, forward strand.
CGGTGGGACCATGCGCGCTACCCGGGCGGGGCGGCGCGGCTGCCGGTCTATCTCTGGGCGCGCACGGGCGCGGGCACGCTGGCGGCGCGCATGTTCTCGCCGCTCTCCGGCACAGTGGAGGACGCGGCCACCGGCAGCGCCGCCACGCCGCTCGCCGCGCTGCTGCACATGCGCGGGGAGGGCAGCGCCTTCACCATCACCCAGGGCGTGCGGATGGGCCGGCCCTCCACGCTGCACGCCCGCGCCTGGGATGCGGCGGATGGCATGCGCGCCAGCGTCGGCGGCGGCTGCGTGCCGGTGCTGGAGGGCTACGCGACCGTCTGATCCGCCGGCAGCGCCACCGTCACCACGGTGCCCTGCCCCGGCGCGGATTCGATCGTCACCGCGCCGCCGGATTGCTGCGCGAAGCCGAAGACCTGCGCCAGCCCCAGCCCGGTGCCCACGCCTTCCGGCTTGGTGGTGAAGAAGGGCTCGAAGGCGCGCAGGCGCACCTCCTCGCTCATCCCGGCGCCGGTGTCGGCCACGGCCAGGCAGACCCGCGCGCCCTCGGACCAGGCGCGCAGCGTCAGCGTGCCGCCCTCGGGCATGGCGTCGCGCGCGTTCACAACCAGGTTCATCACCGCGGCCTCCAGCGGGCCGGGGTCGGCGAAGGCGCGGGGCAGCGCCTCGGGCACCTCCACCACCAGCGTGATGCCCGGCCCCAGCGAGCGCCGCAGCAGCGCCGCCATATCCAGCAGCCGCGCGCGCAGGTCGAAGGATTCCGGGGAAAGCGGCTGGCGCCGCGCGAAGGCCAGCAGCCGGCCGCAGACCTCCTGCGCCGCGGCCGCCGCCTGGTGCATGCCGTCCAGCACCTGCTCGCGCAGGGGCGCATCCAGCCCCTCGCGCTCCAGCAGGGCCAGGCCGCTCATCATCACCTGGAGCCAGTTCACGAAGTCATGCGCCACGCCGCCGGTCAGCTGGCCCAGCGCTGCCAGGCGCTCGCCCTGGCGAACCTCGGCGCGGGCCTGCTCCAGCTCGGCGGCGCGGGATTCCGCCAGGGCGCGGAAGCGCGCCTCGCTCTCCGCCAGCGCGTCGCGGGCGGCGCGCAGCTCCGTCACGTCCAGGTGGGCGCCTTCCATGCGCAGCGCCCGCCCCTCGGCGTCGCGCTCGACCACCGCGCGCGCGGCGATCCAGCGCACCTCGCCCGAGGGCGTGACGATGCGGTACTCCTGCGCGTAGTCGCGCACGCCCGCGCCGTCGCGCACGCAGTCCAGGAAGTGGCGCTCGGCGCGCTCGCGGTCCCCGGGGTGCAGGCGGGAGACCCAGTCGCGGTGGCCCTCGCTGCGCGCCACCGCCGGGTGGCCCTGCACCGCCATGTATTCGGCGCTGCGCTGGTTCTCGCCCGTGCGGAGGTCAATGTCGAAGCCGCCGACGCGGCCGATCTCCTGCACGCGGCGCAGCCGGGCCTCGCTGCGCTCCAGCGCCTCCTGGATGCGGCGGCGCGCCGTCACCTCCAGCGCGATGCCGCGGAAGGCGACGGCGCGGCCGCCCAGGTATTCGCCGCGCGCCACCACGCGCAGCCAGCGCCCATCGGCGCGCAGGCGGTATTCGGCGCGGAACTCGCCGCCCCCGCGCAGCGCGGCGCGGAAGGCGGC
>JBEQBS010000234.1:0-5428 GCA_041639675.1 Rubritepida sp.
GCGCTCCGCCTCCAGCCATTGGCGCACGGCGGGCTGGGCGATGCGGCGGAAGGCGTCCACCTGCGGGGCGCTCAGGCGCTGCACCGTCATGCCGCGCTCGCGCAGGATGGTCTCGGCATTGGCATCCTGCGCCGTGGTCATGCCGCGGTGGATCACCTTGGCGATCTCGGTCGCCTGGAGGACCGCCGCGCGCTCCTCATTGCCCAGGCGGCCGAAGAAGCGCTCGCTCATCAGGTAGGCGTGCAGCGAATAGACGTGGCCGTTCAGCGTGATGTGGCGCTGGTGCTGGAACAGGGAGCCGGCGAGGATGTTCGTCACCCCGTTCTCCTGCCCGTCCACCGTGCCCTGAGCGAGCGCGGCCGGCAGCTCGCCCCAGTCAATGGCCGAGGCCGAGGCGCCCAGGCTCTCGATGAGGCGCACGAAGACCGGCGAGGGCTGCACGCGGATCTTCAGGCCGCGCATGTCCTCGGGCGTGACGATCGGGCGGCGGTTGTTGGTGATGTGGCGCACGCCGTTGTCGGCGTGGCCCAGCAGGCGGATGGAGGCGCGGCGCTGCATGTCGGCCGCCATCTCGGCGCCGAAGGGGCCGTCCAGCATCTTCCAGGCGATGCTCTGGTTCTCCCACAGGAAGGGCATGGAGAAGACCTGGTAGGGGGCATAGGTGCCGGCGATGCCGCCGTCGTGCACCACCGCCATCTCCAGCGAGCCCAGGCGCAGCTGCTCCATCACCTGCGGCGCGGGGCCGAGCTGCCCGGCGGGGAAGATCTCCACCCGCAGGCGGTTGTTGGTCAGCCCTTCCACCGTGCTCTTGAAGGCCAGCGCGGCGGCGTGCTTGGGCTGGTCCAGCCGGCCGGGCTGGAAATGGGTGTAGCGGATGGTGCGCGCGGCCTGGGCCGTGGCCACGGCGGGCATGGCCAGCGCGGCGGCGGCGCCCATCAGCAGCATGTCTCGACGGTTCATCTCGGACGTTCCTTTCGTTCTACTTGCTGTAGCCCAGGAGGTTGGGCAGCCAGGTGGAGAGGGCGGGCACGAAGGTGAGCAGCAGCAGCACCGCCACCTGCGCGCCGAGGAAGGGCCAGAGCTCGCGCACGATGGCGCCCATGCGCTCGCGCGAGACGACCTGGGTGACGAAGAGCAGGCCGCCCACCGGCGGCGTGATCATGCCCAGCGTCAGGTTGACGATGACGATGATGGCGAAGTGCAGCGGGTCCACCCCCATGGCGCCGGCGAGCGGGGCCAGGATGGGCACCAGGATCATCACGCCCGGCAGCGGTTCGATGAAGATGCCGAACAGCAGCAGGAAGAGGTTGACCACCAGCAGGAACAGGATGACGGACAGGCCCAGCGAGCCGATCCATTCCCCCACCGCCTGGGGCACCTGCAGCACCGTCAGCACGTAGCCGAAGATGTTGCTCATCGCGATGATGAGCATGACGGAGGCCGTCATCACCGCCGTGCGCGTGAGGATGGCGGGGATGTGGGACGGCTTGAGGGTGCGGTAGACGAACATGCCCACCAGCGCGGCGTAGAAGACGGCCACTGCGCTGGCCTCCGTCGGCGTGAAGGCGCCGCCATGGATGCCGCCGATGATGAGCACCGGCAGCAGCAGCGCCGGCAGGGCCTGGATCGTCAGCGCCAGGAACTCGCGCGGGGCCGGGCGGGCGTCCACGCCGCGGTAGCCGCGCTTCACGCTGATGGCGTGGTTCACCCCCAGCAGCGCGGCGGAGATCAGCAGGCCGGGCACGATGCCGGCCAGGAACAGCCCGTTGATGGTCACGCTGTTGTCCGTCAGCGCATAGACCACCATGATGATGGAGGGCGGGATGATGGGGCCGACGATGGCGGTGGCCGCGGTCAGCGCCGCGCCATAGGCGCCGGAATAGCCGGCATCCTTCATCATGCGCTGGATCACCGCGCCCGGCCCGGCGGCATCCGCGAGCGCCGAGCCGCTGATGCCGCTGAACATGGTCAGCGTCAGGATGTTGGTGTGGCCCAGGCCCCCGCGCGCCCGGCCGACGCAGGCGGCGGCGAAGCGCAGCAGCACGTCGGTCAGCCGGCCGCCGGTCATCAGCTCCGCGGCCAGGATGAAGAAGGGGATGGCCAGCAGCGGGAAGCTGTCCAGGCCCGCGAAGGCCTGCTGGGGCACCAGCATCAGGTCCGCCAGGTCCTCGGCCCAGATGACGTAGGCGCCGGCCATGCCCATGGTGAGCGCGATGGGCACGCCCAGCGCCATGGTGGCCAGGAAGACGAGGGCGAGCGCGCTCACAGCGCCGAACCCAGCTCGGCCGCGCGCAGCTTCGCCGCGTCGTCCTTGGGGCGGAACACGTAGTCCCGCGCCACCAGCGCCAGGTGCAGCAGCATCAAGCCCATGCCGATGGGGATGGCGAGGTAGATTTGCCCCACCGGCCAGCGCATCACGGGGGTGCGCTGCATCATCGCGAATTGCGCATAGTGCCAGCCCAGCCAGGCGATCAGCGCGATGAAGCCGGCCATCAGCAGCAGGGCGGCCAGCCGCACGGCGACGGCCAGCCCCTCCGGCAGCGCGTCGGGCAGGTTCTCCACCGCGATGTGCGCGCCCTCGCGCAGCGCCAGCCCGGCGGCGAGGAAGGCCAGCCAGATCATCATGTAGCGGCTCACCTCCTCCGCCCAGGCGAAGGAGGTGCCGAAGGCGTAGCGCCCGACCACGTTGACGAAGACCAGCGTGCAGGAGGCCGCCAGCAGCACGCCGCAGAGGAGGCGGTTGAGGAACAGGAAGCCGCGCAGCATCACGCCACCCGCCGCGGCTTCAGCGCCGCCTTCATCCGCCCCAGCCGCTCCTCCGCCGCCGGTGGCGAGAGCAGGGCGACGGCGACCGCCAGCGCATCCCCCAGCGCCAGGTGCACCAGGCGGGAGACCATCGGCACGTGCAGCGCCGTGTCCTCGTCCACCGCCGCGGGCAGCAGGATATCGGCCTCCCGCGCCAGGGCCGAGCCGGGCGCCGTCAACGCAATGACTGTAGCGCCACTACATTTCGCCAGCCGCGCCGCCTCGATCAGCTCCCGCGTGCGGCCGGTGTGGGAGATCGCCAGAACCACCGAATCGCCGTCCAGCGTGGCGGCGGCCATGGCCTGCATGTGCGGGTCGTGCCGGGCGATGACGCCGCGGCAGACGCGGAACAGCTTGTGGGCCAAGTCCTCCGCCACCGCCGCCGAGGCGCCGAAGCCCCAGAGCTCGACGCGGGCGGCGCGCAGCAGGGCGACGGCGGCGCGCTCCACCCCCTCGGGGTCCAGCGTGGCGCGGGCGGCCTCCAGCGCGGCGGCCGCGTTCTCCAGCACCGCGCCGGCGGCCTGGGCGACGGACATGCCGCGGGCGATGCGCCGGTGCATGGAGGCCGGGGCGCCGGAGGCCAGGGCCAGCCGCAGCTCCGGCAGGGAATCGAAGCCGACGGAGCGGCAGAAGCGGATCACCGTGGGCTCGCTCACGCCCGCCTGGCGGGCGAGCTGCGCGGTGGTGGCGCGGGCGGCGGCGGAGGGGTCGGCGGCGACGGCCTCCGCCACCCGGCGCTCGGCCGGGGAAAGGCCGGGCATGGCCGCCATCAGGCGTTCCTGCATCACCGCGCGTATCCTCCGTGGTGATGTAGCGCTACTACATCAGCGGCGGAGGTGCAAGCGGGGCCTGCCGCGCCGGCGGCCGGATGATGCGGGGCCTCAGCGCGGGAGGGACAGGGCGAAGACCCGCAGCCGCGAGGCGAGCGGGCGGGGGCCGCGCGCCTCGTCCTGCTCGGCCACCAGCGTGGCGAGGGAGGTGCCGCGGCGCGCCGCCTCCTCCTCCAGCACCGCCCAGAACTCGGGTTCCAGTGCGATGGAGGTTGCGTGGCCCTGGAGGGTGAGCGAGCGTTTCCTCAGCATGTCATGCCGCCTCCGCCCGTCGCGGGGCGCGGCCCGGCGGCGCGGATCGGCCGCGCGTCACGCCTTCGGCCCCAGCATCACCTCCGGCCGCACCCAGCGGTCGAATTCCTCGCCGGTGCATACGCCCAGGGTGATGGCCGCCACGCGCAGCGTCAGGTCCTCGTGCAGGGCCTTCTTCGCCACCGCCACCGCCGTGTCGTAGCCCAGATGCGGATTCAGCGCCGTGGCCAGCATCAGCGACTTCGCCAGGTTGTCCGCGATCCTGGGAAGGTTGGGCGCCAGCTTGTCCACCATGTGGCGGGCGAAGGATTCCGCGGCATCCGCCAGCAGCAGGGCCGATTGCAGCACGGCGTGGATGATGACCGGCTTGAAGGTGTTGAGCTCCAGGTGGCCATGGCTGTTGGCGATGGTGACGGCGGTGTGGTTGCCCATCACCTGCGCGCATGCCATCGCGAGCGCCTCGCTCTGCGTCGGGTTGGTCTTGCCGGGCATGATGCTGCTGGAAAGCCCGTCCTCCGGGATCACCAGCTCCGCCAGCCCGGCGCGCGGGCCGCTGCCCAGCAGGCGGATGTCGTTGGCGATCTTCATCAGCGAGGTCGCCAGGACGTTCAGCGCGCCGTGCAGCTCCAGCAGGGCGTCGTGGCTGGCCATGCCCTCGCCCTTGTCCTCGTTCGGCGCGAAGGGCAGGCCGGTGCGGGTGGCGACCACCTCGCAGAAGAGCCGGTCGAAATCGGGATGGCGGTTCAGCCCGGTGCCGGCGGCGGTGCCGCCCTGGGGCAGCAGCAGCAGGCGGGGCATGGCGGCGTCCAGCCGGTCCTGGCCCAGCCGCACCTGGCGCGCCCAGGTGCGGAACTCGCCGCCCAGCGTCACCGGCACGGCGTCCATCAGGTGGGTGCGGCCCAGCTTGACGACCCCGGCCCATTCCTCCGCCCGCGCGGCCAGCGCGGCCGCCAGCGTGTCCAGCGCGGGCTTGAGGCGATGGGCCACCGCCTGGGCGGCGGCCAGGTGCATCACGGTCGGGAAGCTGTCGTTGGAGGACTGCCCGCGGTTGACGTGGTCGTTGGGGTGCACGGGGCTGCGGCTGCCCAGGGCGTGGCCCAGCAGCTGGTTGGCGCGGTTGGCGATGACCTCGTTGGCGTTCATGTTGGTTTGCGTGCCCGAGCCGGTCTGCCAGATGGTCAGCGGGAAGTCGGCCTCGCGCTCGCCGCGGATGATCTCCTCCGCCGCCTGGCGGATGGGGTCGGCCAGGTGCTGCGGGAGTTCACCGATGCGGGCATTGGCCTCGGCGGCGGCCCATTTCTGCTGGCCCAGGGCGCGGATCAGCAGGGGCGGGAAGCGCTCCGTGCCGATGGCGAAGAGGCGCCGCGCGCGCTCCGTCTGCGGGCCCCAGAGGCGGTCGGCCGCGATCTCGATCGTGCCCAGGCTGTCGGTCTCGGTGCGGGTGCTCATGCCCCAGTAAAGCGCGGAGGGCGCCGCGGTCGCCAGCGATTGCCCCGGCCGCGTGCCGCCCTGCCGCGGCCGCGCACGGCGGGGCGCGTCAG
>JBEQBS010000235.1:0-5409 GCA_041639675.1 Rubritepida sp.
CGCGGCCCTGCTGGCGCTGCTGCGCGCCCTGCCGGGGCAGGTGGTGCTGGACCTCGGCGCGGGGCTGGGGCTCCAGCAGCGCCGCCTGGCCGCCGCGGCCGGCCTGCTGGCGGTGGTGGCGACGGAGGAGCCCACCAGCCTCACCGACGCCTATGCCGTGCTGAAGCTGCACCGCCGCGACGCGCCGGGCGGCCGCGCCGCGGTGGTGGTGAACCAGGTCTCCGGCGCCGCCGCCGCCGCGCGGGTGCATGGCGCGCTGGATGCCGCCTGCCGCGGCTTCCTGGGCGCCGGGGTTCCCCTGCTGGGCATGGTGCGGCGGGACCCGCGCGTGGCCCAGGCCATCCGCGCCCAGGCGCCGCTGCTGACGCGCTTCCCCAACACGGCGGCGGCGGAGGACATCCGCGCATTGGCGGCGCGCGCCACATCCGGCATTGTCGCGGCCCCAGCGCCGGAGGGACACGCCGCATGAGCTTCGCCAGCACCACCGACCTCGCGGAGAAGACCGTCTCCTTCGACGAGCTCGGCCATGGCCTGTACGCCTATACGGCGGAGGGCGACCCCAACAGCGGCGTCATCATCGGCGAGAGCGGCGTGGCGGTGGTGGACGCCCAGGCCACGCCGATCATGGCCGCCGACGTGCAGGCGCGCATCGCCCAGGTGACGGCGCTGCCGGTGGAGACGGTGATCCTGTCCCACTACCACGCCGTGCGGGTGCTGGGCGCCAGCGGCTACCCGGCCAAGGCGATCATCGCCAGCGCGGCGACGCGCGAGCTGATCGTCGAGCGCGGCGCCCAGGACATGGACAGCGAGATCGGCCGCTTCCCGCGGCTGTTCCGCGGCCGCGAATCCATCCCCGGCCTCACCTGGCCCAGCATCACCTTCCCGAAGCGGATGAGCCTGTGGATGGGCCGGCGCGAGGCGCAGGTGATCCAGATCGGCCGCTCCCACACCGCCGGCGACACGGTGGTGTGGCTGCCGGAGGAGAAGGTCCTGTTTGCCGGCGACACGGTGGAGTTCGGCGCCACCCCCTATTGCGGCGACGCCCATTTCGCCGATTGGCCGGCCACCCTGGCGGCGATCCGCGAACTGGGACCGGAGAAGCTGGTGCCCGGCCGCGGCGCCGCCCTGCTGACCAAGGGCGATGTGGCCGAGGCGCTGCACCAGACCGAAAGCTTCACCAGCGACCTCTTCGCCCTGGCGCGACAGGCGGTGGCGAAGGGGCACGGTCTCAAGGATTTCTACGACGCCGCGATGGACGCCATGCGCCCGAAATACGGCCACTGGGTGATCTTCGAGCACTGCATGCCCTTCAACGCCTCCCGCGCCTTCGACGAGGCCTCGGGCATCGCCCATCCGCGCATCTGGACCGCGGCCCGCGACCTGGAGATGTGGCAGGCCCTGGAACGCGGCACCGCGATGAAGAGCGCCGAGGCGCGCTAGCGATGCCCACCACCTGGCAGGCGCCGCGCTTCGCCTCGCCGCCGCCCCGCGCGGCCGATGAGGAGGCGCGCGTCGTCATCGTCGGCGGGGGGCTGGTGGGGCTGACGGCGGCACTGGACCTCGCGCGGCACGGCATCGCCTCGGTCCTGCTGGACGACGACGACACGGTGTCCACCGGCTCGCGCGCCATCTGCTTCGCCAAGCGCACGCTGGAGATCATGGGGCGGCTGGGGCTGGGCGAACGCTTCCTGGCGAAGGGCGTGACCTGGAACCGCGGCCGCGTCTTCTTCGGCAACCACCAGGCCTATGAGTTCGACCTGCTGCCGGAAAGCGGCCACCAGTGCCCGGCCTTCGTCAACCTCCAGCAATACTACGCCGAAGCCTGGCTGGTGCAGGCCTGCGAGGATACGGGCCTGGTGGAGCTGCGCTGGAAGCACCGCGTCACCGGCATCGCCAACCGCGCCGATGGCGCGCTGCTGGCGGTGGAGACGCCGCACGGCCCCTATCGCCTGCATGCCCAATGGCTGCTGGCCTGCGACGGCGCGCGCTCGCCGCTGCGGGAGGCGCTGGGGCTGCCCTTCACCGGCCAGGTCTTCCGCGACCGCTTCCTCATCGCCGACGTGGTGATGCAGGCGGAGTTCCCGACGGAGCGCTGGTTCTGGTTCGACCCGCCCTTCCACCCCGGCCAATCCGTGCTGCTGCACCGCCAGCCGGACGATGTGTGGCGCATAGACTTCCAGCTCGGCTGGGATGCCGACCCGGAGGCGGAAAAGGACCCCGCCCGCGTCCGCGCCCGCGTCGCCGCCATGCTGGGGCCGGATGTGCCCTTCGACCTCGAATGGGTCAGCGTCTACACCTTCCGCTGCCGGCGCATGGAGCGCTTCCGCCATGGGCGGACCTTCTTCCTGGGCGATGCCGCGCACCAGGTGTCGCCCTTCGGCGCGCGCGGCGGCAATGGCGGCGTGCAGGATGCCGACAACCTGTGCTGGAAGCTGGCCGCCGTGCTGAGGGGCGAGGCGCCCGAGGCGCTGCTGGACAGCTTCGACGCCGAGCGCATCCCGGCGGCGGATGAGAACATCCTCAACTCCACCCGCTCCACCGACTTCATCACGCCCAAGTCGCCCGCCGCGCGCGCCTATCGCGACGCGGTGCTGGAGCTGGCGGGCGGGCACGCGCTGGCGCGGCCCCTGGTGAACAGCGGGCGGCTGTCGCGCCCCGCGGTGCTGCATGGCTCGCCGCTGAACGGGCCGGATGAGCGGCCGGATGCGCTGCCGGTCGGCGCGCCCATCCCCGACGCGCCGCTGCTGCGCGAGGGCCGCGCTGACTGGCTGCTGCGCCAGCTGGGCAATGGCTGGGTGCTGGTGGCGCGGGAGGCGCATCCGGTGGCGATGCCCGGCATCCGCCCCCTCATCCTGGCCGACACGCCGCGCCCCGGCGCCTGGCACGACCATTCGGGACTGGCGGCGCGGCGGCTGGGGCTGCTGCCGGGCGAATGCGCCCTGGTCCGGCCGGACCAGCACCTGGCGGCGCGGTTCGCCACCTGCGCCCCCGGCCCGGTGCTGGCCGCCCATGCGAAGGGACTGGGCCGATGAGCCTGCGCCTTGCCCCCAACATCGCCGACCCGGACGGCTTCTACCAGGCGCTGATGGACGCCCATCGCGGGCTGGACGAGGCGGCCTCGCGCAAGCTGGACGCCAAGCTGGTGATCCTGCTGGCGAACCACGTCGGTGACATGGCGGTGCTGCGGGAGGCCCTGGCGCTGGCCGCCGGCCCGCGCCAGGATGCCGCCCCACCGCAAGGACCGCACGCCCCGTGAGCACCCCCGTCGAGACCATCCGCCAGTGGCAGGATGAGTTCACCGCCATCCGCCGCGACATCCACGCCCACCCCGAGCTGGGGCTGGAGGAGCACCGCACCGCCGCCCTGGTCGCCGCCAAGCTGCGGGAAATGGGCATCGAGGTGCATGAGGGCGTGGGCAAGACCGGCGTGGTCGGCGTCATCCGCAACGGCAATGGCCGCCGCATCGGCCTGCGCGCGGACATGGACGCGCTGGCGATGGAGGAGGAGACCGGCCTGCCGCATGCCTCCACCGCCCAGGGGAAGATGCATGGCTGCGGCCATGACGGCCACACCACCATGCTGCTGGCCGCCGCCAAGTACCTGAACGAGACGCGCCGCTTCGACGGCACCGTCCACCTGATCTTCCAGCCCGGCGAGGAAGGCGCGGGCGGGGCGCTGGCGATGCTGGAGGATGGGCTGTTCGAGCGCTTCCCCTGTGATGCGGTGTATGGCCTGCACAACCGGCCCGGCCTGCCGGTGGGGCAATACGGCATCCGCCCCGGGCCGATGATGGCGGGCGTCGCCTTCTACGACATCGTGGTGCAGGGCAGGGGCGGGCATGGCGCGCGGCCGGAAGCCACGGTGGACCCGGTGGTGATGGGCAGCGCCATCGTCGGCGCGCTGCAATCCATCGTCTCGCGCAACGTCGCCGCGATTGACCGCGCCGTCGTGTCCGTCACGCGCTTCGACGGCGGCAACGCCTACAACGTCATCCCCGACCGCGTGCGGCTGGGCGGCACCGTCCGCGCCTTCTCGCGCGACACCATGGCGCTGGTGGAGGCACGCATGCGCGCCATCGCCGAGGGGGTGGCGGCGGGCTTCGGCGGCACGGCGACGCTGGATTTCCGCGTCATCACCACGCCCCTGGTGAACGACGCCGCCGAGACGGCGGAGCTGGCGGCGGCGGCGGAGTCGCTGGGCGGCACCGATGCCGACTTCCCGGCGGTGATGGGCGGCGAGGACTTCGCCTTCATGCTGGAGAAGTGCCCGGGCGCCTACATCGTCACCGGCAATGGCGACACGGCGGAGGTGCACCACCCGAAATTCGACTTCAACGACGCGGCCATCCCCTTCGGCGCCGGCGTGCTGGCGGCGGTGGTGGAGCGCAAGGCGCCGCGGGTGTGAGCGTCGTCAACCTCAACCGCGCGCGCAAGCAGCGCGAGCGGGAGGAGAAGGAGGCCAGGGCGGCGGCGAACCGCGCCGCCCATGGCCGCACCAAGGCGCAGAAGGCCAGGGACGCCGAGGCCGGGAAGCGCCGGGAGGCCTTGTTGGACGGCGCGAGGCTGGAGCGGGACTGACCTCGAAGCAGGGCCATGCATGGCCGTGCATGGCGCCCGGGGCCGCTTCGGGCGGCGTGGAGCCAGGCTGGATCATGCTGCGTTCACCCCGCATGGTCCAGCCTGGTGCTTTCGCAGCATCGTCACCTGTTCAGATGATTCCATCCGCACACGATCCGCCCTAACCCGGCCCCTCCGCATCCGGCGGCGCCGCCGCGCGGATGCGCCGCGACAGCGGCCGCAGCAGCAGGTGCGACGCCAGCACCAGCGCGAAGAGGGCCACCCCCAGCCCCTGCATGCCGGCGCCCAGCGCGCCGCCGATCGCCGCCACCGCCCAGAAGGTCGCGGCGGTGGAGATGCCCTGCACCTGCGCCCCGCGCCGCAGGATCACCCCGGCGCCCAGGAAGCCGATGCCGGTGGCCAGCGCGCCGATCCCGGCGGCCGGGTTGTTGCCCCCCACCTCCAGCATCAGCTGGGTGAAGCCGCAGGAGGCCGCGGCGACGATGGCGCAGGTGCGCAGCCCGCCGCCATGGCGGTGCCACTCGCGCTCCGCGCCGATGCCGGCACCCAGCAGGAAGGCAAGCAGGAGGTCGGCGATGCCCGGCATGGTGTCCTTTCTGCCGCGCCTGCGGCAAGGCGGCGTTAACCGCGCGGCGTCACGATCTTCGCATGGCCGGAGGCGGGATGGCGATGCGCGGTGGTGGGCGATGAGCGCCTGGTGGTGCCTGGCGGCGCTGGCCGTGCCCCTGGGCCTGCTCGCGGCGCTGGCGCTGGGGCTGCGGCGGCTGCCGCAGGGCGTGGCGCTGCTGGATGCCGCCGGGCGCTGCCGCTGGCGCAACGCGGTGCTGGGCGC
>JBEQBS010000236.1:0-5378 GCA_041639675.1 Rubritepida sp.
GCTGCACATGGTCGGCGTCACCGGCACCAACGGCAAGACCTCGGTGGCACACTGGGTCGCTCAGGCCTTCACGCAACTGGGACGCAAGGCGGCCGTTGTCGGTACCGTCGGCAACGGCTTTCCACCCGTCGGGGCCTCGCCCGGCGCGCTGACGCCCGCGCCCCTGGGCTACCCGCCCAGGGGCAACCTTTCCGCCACCAGGAAGGGCGCGCCCGGCGCCGCCTGGGTGAAGACGCAGACCTCCCGCACCATGCGGGGCATGCCGGCGGCGGCGCCCAGCGCCGCCTCGGCCGCCGCCTGCCAGGCCGCCCGGGCCGCGTCGTCCAGCCGCCGCGTCAGCGTGACGTGGAAGCGCCATTCCTCCAGCACGTAGGGATAGCCCCAGTCCAGCAGGTGCGCCTCCTGCCGCGCGGTCAGCCCGGCCTGCCGGCGGCGCGCCAGTTCCTCCGGCGGGGCGGGGGCGCGGTGGGCGTCCAGCGCCGTCACCGCCGCATCGGCCAGGGCGTGCAGGGCGGGGCATGGCGACGCCTCGCGCAGTGCCAGGAAACCCTTGAGGTCTGCCACCGCGAGGGGCGGCAGGGCGAAGGGCACCTGCCGCGCCGCCCAGGCCGCCGCATCCTCCATGAAGGCGTGCCAGCCATGGGCCAGGCGGAAGGGCGGCTTCAGCGTGGCGTGCAGCCCGTAGAGCCGCGCATCCGCCGTCACCTCCGCGCGGTCCTCGGGGAGGGGGAGCATCGCGCCCGTCTCGGCATCGCGGCCCAGCCAGGCGGAGCCGGCCTCGTGCAGCGGGTCCCGCGCCTCCGGCGCCCAGTAGATCGCGGCCCTCATGCCCATCCCCCGCGCGTCGTCACGCGACCCGCACCCCTCGGCACCAGGTGGCGCGCACCACCGGCATGCCCTCATGCAGCCGCACCCGCACCAGGTCGGCGCGCAGGCCGGGGCGCAGCGCGCCGCGGTCATGCAGCGCCGCCATGCGCGCCGGCGCCTCCGTGACGGTGGCGATGGCGGCGGGCAGGCCCACCACCTCGGCCAGCAGGAAGGCGGCCTCCACCAGCGCGGGCGGCACGTAGTCGCTGGCCAGGGCGTGCACGGCGCCCGCGCGGGCCAGGTCCATCGCCGCCACGTTGCCGCTGTGCGAACCGCCGCGCACGATGTTCGGCGCCCCGGCGATCACGCCCACGCCGATGTCGCGCGCCGCCTGCGCGGCCTCCATCGTCACCGGGAACTCGCTGATGCGGATGCCGTCGGCGGCGTTGCGCGCCACCTGCTCGGCGCTCTCGTCGTCGTGGCTGGCCAGCGGGATGCCGCGGCCGCGCAGCCGGTCCAGCAGCCAGCGCCGGGCCGGGCCCAGGGTGCGCTCCCGGTTCTCCTGCAACTCGGCGATGCGTCGCTCCACCTGGGCCTCGGTCAGGCGCGTCTGCTTCACGCGCATCGCCTTGTAGCGCGCGATGTCGCGGTACTGGCCCACGCCGGGCGAGTGGTCCATCAGCGAGACCATGGCCACCAGCGGGTGCTCCGCCACGCCGTCCAGCAGGGCGGGCATGTCGCGCGCCGGCAGCTCGCAGCGCAGGTGCAGCAGGTGCTCGACGCGCAGCAGGCCGGTGCCGGCCCAGTGCGTCAGGTCCGCCACGCCGTCCACGAAGGTCTGGTCCCGGCCCTGGTCGAAGCCCAGGTCGCCCAGGCACAGCGCGTCCAGCACCGTCGTCACGCCGGCCGCCGCGCATTGCCCGTCATGCGCCAGGAAGGCGGAGCGCGAGGGCCAGCGGGCATTGGCGCGCGGCTGCACCTGGCGCTCCAGGTTGTCGGTGTGCAGGTCCACCACGCCGGGCATCAGGATGTCGCCCTCGCAGTCCAGCGCGCCGGGGTGGCGGGCGGCGCCGGGCTGGACCTCGCGGATCAGCCCGTCCTCCAGCATCACGCTGCCGTGGATCACCTCGCCGGGCAGCACCAGCGTCGCGTTCGTGAGGATCATGCGGCCTCGCTAGCCTCAAGCGGGAGGACGGGGAAGGGGCGGTCGGCCACGGCGTCGCGCACCTCGGCGTCGTGGAAGATGCCGATGATGGCGCAGCCGCGTGCCTTGGCCTCGCGGATCAATGCCACGACGACGGCGCGGTTGGCGGCGTCCAGGCTCGCCGTCGGCTCGTCCAGCAGCAGCACCGGGCGGACGCGGGCGAAGCCGCGGGCGATGTTCACCCGCTGCTGCTCCCCGCCCGAGAAGGTGGCCGGCGGCAGGCCGTGCAGGCGTTCGGGCAGGTTGAGCCGCAGCAGCAGCGCCCGCGCGGCCTCGCGCGAGGCGCCCTCCGCCATCACCAGTTCGATGGCGGGCACGCGCGGGATGGCGCGCAGGAACTGCGAGACATGGCCTAGCGTCTCCGCCCGCACCTCGCGCACCAGCCGCGCATCGGCGGCGGCGAGGTCGAGCATGGCGCCGCGGTGGCGGATCATGATGCGCCCCGCATCGGCGCCGTAATTGCCCTGCAGGCAGCGCATCAGCGTGGACTTGCCGGCCCCCGATGGCCCGGTGAGCGCCACGCATTCCCCCGCGCGCACGGACAGCGACACGCCGCGCAGGACGGGAAGCACCACGCCCCCTTGCAGGTGCAGCGTGAAGGACTTGCCCAGCCCTTCCACGGAAAGCATCGCGCTCATGCCGCCAGCACCGAGGAGACGAGGAGCTGCGTGTAGGGGTGCCGCGGGTCGTCCAGCACGCGGTCGGCCAGGCCTTCCTCCACCACGCGTCCGTGGCGCATCACCAGGATGCGGTGCGCCAGCAGCCGGGCGGCGGCGATGTCATGCGTGACGAAGAACACCGCCAGGCCGAGTTCCGCCACCAGCCCGCGGATCAGGTCCAGCAGCCGCGCCTGCACCGAGACATCGAGGCCGCCGGTCGGCTCGTCCATGAACACCAGCCGCGGCTGGGTGACGAGGCAGCGCGCGATCTGCAGCCGCTGCTGCATCCCCCCGGAGAAGCTGCGCGGCAGCGCGTCCATCCGCGCCGGGTCCAGCTCCACCTTCGCCATCCATTCGGCCGCCGCCGCGCGGATGGCGCCGTAGTGCCGCGTGCCCGCCGCCATCAGCCGCTCGCCGATGTTGCCGCCGGCCGAGACGCCCATGCGCAGCCCGTCGCGCGCATTCTGGTGGACATAGCCCCAGTCGCTGCACATCAGCCGGCGGCGTTGCGCCTCCGGCAGCGCATGCACGTCTGCGCCGCCATGGCGCACCTGCCCGGCATCCGGCGCCTGCTGGCCGGACAGCACGCGCAGCAGGGTGGACTTGCCCGAACCGCTCTCGCCGACGATGGCCACCACCTCGCCCGGCCAGATGGACACCGCCACCCCGTCCAGCGCGCGCGTGGCGCCGAAGCGCAGGCGCAGGCCATGGGATTCCAGCAGCGGGCTCATTCCTGCGCCTCCCGGCAGGCATCGGTGTCGGAGCAGACGAAGACGCGCCCGCCCGCGTCATCGGCCACGATCTCGTCCTTGTAGCTGGTGGCGCTGCCGCAGAAGGCGCAGGGGTGCGGCGCGCGCATCGGCGTGAAGGGGTGGTCGTCGAAGTCCAGGCTGCGCACCTCCGTCCAGGGCGGCACGGCGTAGATCTTCTTCTCGCGCCCCGCGCCGAACAGCATGATGGCCGGGGACATGTGCAGCTTCGGGTTGTCGTGGCCGGGAATGGGCGAGGGCGACATCAGGTAGCGGCCGGCCACCATCACCGGGTGGTTGTAGGCAGACCCGCTTTCGCCCTGCCTCGCGATGTCCTCATACAGCCGCAGCTGCGCCAGGGCGTAGTCGCCCAGCGCGTGCAGGCGGCGCGTCTCGGCCAGGCGCGGCTCCAGGCGGAACAGCGGCTCGGGCATCGGCACCTGGAAGACCATCACCTGGCCTTCCCGCAGCGGCCGCTCGGGGATGCGGTGGCGGGTCTGGATGATCGTCGCATCGGCCGTGCGCGTCGTCGTCTCCACCCCCGCCACGCGGGCAAAGAAGCGGCGGATGGAGACGGCGTTCGTCGTGTCGTCCGCGCCCTGGTCAATCACCTTCAGCACGTCGGCGGGGCCGAGGATGGCGGCGGTGACGGCGATGCCGCCGGTGCCCCAGCCATAGGGCAGCGGCATCTCGCGCGCGCCGAAGGGGATCTGGTGCCCGGGGATGGCCAGCGCCTTGATGATGGCGCGGCGGATCATCCGCTTGGTGGCCTCGTCCAGGTAGGCGAAGTTGTAGCCGGGGTCGTGGGTCACTCCGCCGCCTCCCGCGCCGGCGCCGCGCGCTCGCGCTCCCACCGCGCGCGGATGCTGCGCAGCTTCTCCAGCTCGCTCTGGAAATCCACGTGGTGCGGCAGCTTCAGGTGCTCGACGAAGCCCGTGGCCTCCACGTTGTCGGCGTGCAGCAGCACGAATTCCTCGTCCTGCGCCGGGGCCGTGGCGTCCTCGCCCAGCGCGCGCGCCATCAGGGCGCGGTCCACCAGGGCCATGGCCATCGCCTTGCGCTCGTTGTGGCCCATGCACAGGCCGTAGCCGCGGGTGAATTGCGGCGGCTCCTCCTTCGAGCCGGCGAACTGGTTGACCATCTGGCACTCCGTCACCGTCACCGCGCCCAGGGGCACGGGGAAATCCAGCTCGGCCGCCTCCACCCACACCTCGCATTCGCCCACCCGCAGCTCCGCCACGAAGGGATGGGCGTTGCCGTAGCCGCGCTGGGTGGAATAGCCCAGGCCCAGCAGGAACCCTTCGTCGCCGCGCGCCAGCGCCTGGAGGCGCGCTTCGCGCTGGGCCGGGAAGGCCAGCGGCTCGCGCGTCAGGTCGAGCGGGGGGGGCGCGGCATCCGGCGCGGCGGCGTCGCGCGCCATCAGCCCCTCGCGCGCCAGGAGTTCCGTCACGCGCGGCATGGGCGCGGCGTCGGCCGCCTCCTCCTCCGGCGCGTCGGGCGGCAGGCCCTCCGCCGCCAGCGCGAAGTCCAGCAGGCGGTGCGTGTAGTCGAAGGTGGGGCCCAGCACCTGGCCGCCCGGCAGGTCCTTGTAGGTGGCGCTGATGCGCCGGCGCACCGCCATCGCCTCCGTGTCCAGCGGCAGCGCGGCGGCGAAGCGCGGCAGGGTGGTGCGGTAGGCGCGCAGCAGGAAGGCGGCCTCCACCAGGTCGCCGCGCGCCTGCTTGATGGCCAGCGCCGCCAGGCCGCGATCGTGGCAGGAGCCCTCAGCCATCACCCGGTCCACCGCGAGCGCGAGCTGCCCCTCCACCTGCGCCACCGAAAGCTCCGGCACCGCCGGGTCGCCGCGGCGCTCATGCGCCAGCCAGCGATGGGCCGCCGCGATGGCCGCGTCGCCGCCCTTCACCGCCACGTACATCAGCCGCCCTCCGTGATGCGGGTGGAGCGCGGGATGGCGGCCAG
>JBEQBS010000237.1:0-5331 GCA_041639675.1 Rubritepida sp.
GGCGAAGCCGGGCCGCACCCGCAGGGCGAGGCGCGCGAGGACCGCCGACATCTCCTCCAGCCCCTGGCCACGCAGGGCGGCGGCCAGCGCGACATAGGCCTCGGCGATGCCCTCCGGCGCCGTGCCGATGCCGCGCGCCGCCAGCACCTGCGAGCGCGCGGGCTCCAGCGCGGCCAGAGCCAGCTCGTCATGGCTTTCGCCGACCTGGTCCAGCAGGCGCTGGGCCTCGGCCGGCCGGCCGGCGCGGTGCAGGATGGAGGCGGCAAGCAGCGCCAGGCGCAGCGTGGGCTCCGGCTGGTCGGCCAGGGCGAGGCGCACGTAGCGCTCGGCGTCGCGCGGGCGCCCGGCGATGTCGGCGATCAACGCGGCGTGCAGGGCGTTCAGCGCGCGGAAGCGCCCGGCCTCGGCATGCGGGCGCAGGTGGGCCAGCGCCTCGGCATGGGCGCCGCGGCCGGACAGGCTCCAGGCCACCAGCGCCGGGTGCAGCGCCTGGATCACGCTCTGCCGGCCCAGGGCGCGGGCGCGGGCCTCGGCGCGGTCGAAGCGGCCCTGCGCGACCTCGCCGCCGAACAGCACCAGCTCGGCCACCAGGTTGCCGGGCAGGCGGCGGGCGAGGCGCAGCGCCTCGGGGCGGCCATCCATCAGGGCGGCGACGAAGGCGCGCTGGAGGATCTCCCCTTGCTCGGGCTCGGCGCGCAGGGCGGACAGGAGCTGGTCGGCGGCGGCGCGGGTGTCCATCTCCTCGGCGGCGAGGCGCCCGGCGAGGAAGGTGCCGAAGACATTGGCGGGGTTGCCGGCGGCCGGGCGCGGCAGCTCGGCGCGCGCCACGGCGGGCGCGAGCAGGAGGAGGGCGGCCAGGGAAGCCGCGCGGCGGCGTGTTCTGCTTCCGGCCATGCGCCGCAGCCTAGCAGCGGCACGCTGCACCGCACAGGACCCCGTGGCGGATGGGCAACGGGGTGTGGCTTTTCAGCCGCGGCCGTAGCCGGCGAATTGCGCCTGCGCCTCGGCCAGCTCCGCCGCGGTCAGCAGCGCCGGGTCCAGCCCGGCGGCGCGCAGGGCCAGGAACTGCCGGGCGAGGTTCTCCACCTCCAGCGCCAGGGCCTCGGCGGCGGGCAGGGTGGCGCCGATGGCCAGCAGCCCGTGATTGGCCAGCAGGCAGGCCCGGCGCCCCTCCAGCGCCGCCACGGCGTTCGCCGCCAGCCCCGCCGTGCCGAAGGTGGCGTGGGCGGCGCAGCGGATCTCCGGCCCGCCGGCCAGCAGCACCATGTAGTGGAAGGGCGGGATGGGCAGGCGCGCGCAGGAGAGCGCGGTGGCCATGGGCGCATGGGTGTGCACCACCGCCTGCGCCTCCGGCCGCGCGGCGTAGAGCGCGGCGTGCAGCCGCCATTCGGAGGAGGGGCGGTGGCGGCCCTCCAGCACCGCGCCATCGGGCGCGCATTCCACCAGGTCGGCCTCCTCCTGCGCCGCATAGGGGATGGCGGCGGGGGTGACGAGGAAGCCGCGCGCGGTGCGGACCGACAGGTTGCCGGATTTCGAGGGCATGTGGCCCAGCGCGTCCAGGCGCCGGGCGGCGGCCAGCAGCGCCGCCCTCACTCGCGCGTGGCGCGGGCGGCGCGGGCGGCCGGGCGCTCCAGGCAGCGGTCCAGCCAGGCCTTGGCGCGCGGATGGGCCGACAGGTCGAAGCCGTTGCGCCAGGCGGCGTAGAGCACGCCGGCCAGGTTGCAATCGGCGATGGTGAAGGCCTCGCCCAGCAGGAAGGGGCGGCCCTGCAAGGCACCCTCCAGCACGTCGAGCCGCGGGAGGAGCTGGGCGCGGGCCTTGCTGGCGGCGGCCGCGTCGCGCTCGGCCGGGGCGAGCTGGTAGGTGTTGTGGCCCCAGGCCAGCACGTGCGGCTCGGCCTCCGTCGCGGCCCAGAGCGTCCATTGCAGGGCGCGGGAGGCGTCGTCGCCCGCCGGCCAGAGCGGGGCGCCGGCCTTGCGGGCGATGTGCAGGTTGATGGCGAGCGATTCGAAGAGGACGAGGTCGCCATCCTCCATGGCCGGCACCTTGCCGGAGGGGTTGATGCGCAGGAACTCCGGCGAGCGCGAGGCCGGGTGGTCCAGGTGCTCCCAGGGGAGGCCGGATTCGCCCGCCGCCCAGAAGCAGCGGAAGGCGCGGGAGCGGCCGGGGCCGTGGATGCGGATCATGCGGGGTCCTTGCGGGCGGCGACGGCCTTCGCGTGGGCGACGGCGGAGCGGTGGAAGCGCATCAGCAGCAGCGCCCAGATGACGAGCAGCAGCAGCGCCCAGCCGAAGCCGTGGTGGCGCAGCGCCAGCGCGGCGCAGACCACCCAGCCCAGGGAGAGCAGCACGCCCTGGCGCATCAGGGCGAGCAGCGGCATCAGCCGCGCGCCCGCTTCGCGTCCAGCGACAGCGGGCCGGGGCCGGCGGCGGAGAGGTAGAGGAAGACGAAGCAGTAGAGGATGGCGAGGTTGCCGCCGTTGAGCACCGGCAGGAAGCCGCGCGGCGCATGGCCCATGAAGTAGGCGAAGGCCATCAGCCCGGCGAGGACGAAGGCGACGGGCCGTGTGAAGAGCCCGACCACCAGCAGCGCGCCGCCGGCCAGTTCCAGGATGCCGGCGAACCAGTACAGCGACAGGAAATCCGGCATCGGGCGCGGGCTGGGCGGCCAGCCGATGATCTTCTGCAGGCCGTGCTGCATCAGCAGCAGCGCGCCCATGATGCGCAGGATGGACAGCAGCCAGGGCTGGGCGCGGGTGGCGATGGCGTCGAGCATGGGGACCTTTCAGGGCGCGAAGAATTTGCTCAGCCCCGCCAGCGCGAGGACGGCCAGCACGAAGCCGATGAGCTGCAGGGTGGAAGGCAGCTGCGACACCCTTCCGTCCAGCCGGGCCAGGGTCTTGGCCTGGTCAAGGACTTCCTTGCGAAGCTCGGCCTGGCCCGCCTTCATCTCGGCGATGTCACGGCCAATGTCCTTCACCGCCACCTCGATGGCGCGGGTGCTGGACTCCAGGGCGGCGACGCGGGCTTCCATGCCGGGATCATCTGGTCCGCCGCCGTTCGGAGGCAAGCGTTCCGTACTTTTCCACGGCAGCACGGGAATGCCGCCGGCCTCGTTGTTCGAACCGCTCATGCTGGCGCGGAATTGACCAGGCTGCGATCATACATGCGCAGCGCGGCGCAGTTGCGGCAGAAGGTCAGGTAGACAGGCGTGGTGGTAATGTGCGGGGAAGGCCGGGGCTGCACATTGGTGACCACGGGGATGCCGCCCTCATGGGGCTCGCTGACCACGACATCGTCGCGGCGGCATTCGGCACAGGAGAGGGAGACGCCACGCGAGGACAGGAACCGGCCCAGCCTGTGGTCCGCCAGCGGGACGTGCAGGTTGGGCGTCAGCGGCGCGCCGTCCATCACATCCCCCCCGGATAGGCCGGCCCGCCGCCGCCCTCCGGCGTGCGCCAGTCAATGTTCTGCGTCGGGTCCTTGATGTCGCATGTCTTGCAGTGCACGCAGTTCTGCGCGTTGATCACCAGCCGCGCCCCGGGGCCGCCGGCCTCCACCTCGCCGCCCGGCACGGCGTCGGCCTGCGGGTCGGGCGTGCCGCGCAGCGCGCGCTCGGCCTCCGGGCCGACGGCCTCATAGACCGCGGCGGGGCAGTAGCGGCTCTCCGGGCTGCGGTACTTCTCCCAGTTCTCGGCGAACCAGCGGCCGGGGTCCTTCAGCACCAGGTGGGCGGGCTGGTTCTCCTCGTGGTTGGTGTTGCTGAGGAAGACGGAGGAGAGGCGGTCGAAGCTCAGCACGCCGTCCGGCTTCGGGTAGGCAATGCGCGGGGCGTCGTCGGCGCGCTTCAGCGTCTCGTGGTCCTGGTGGTGCGTCATGGTCCAGGGCGCGCGGCCGCGGAACAGGTAGGTGTCCACCGCCGCCGCCGCCATGCCGCCCCAGAAGCCCAGCTTGCCGAAGCCCGAGCGCACGTTGCGCACCTCGTAGAGCTCCTTCCACACCCAGGACTCGTGCAGCGCCGCCGGATAGGATTCCAGCACCGCCGGCTTCTCCGCCATCGCGGCCGCGATGGCCTCGGCGGCCAGCATGCCGGTCTTCATCGCGGTGTGCGTGCCCTTGATCTTGGGCACGTTGAGGAAGCCCGCGGCATCGCCGATCAGCGCCCCGCCGGGGAAGACGAGCTGCGGGATGGACTGGAACCCGCCCTCGTTCAGCGCCCGCGCGCCGTAGGAGATGCGCTTGCCGCCCTTCAGCATGGCCGCCACCGCCGGGTGGTGCTTGAAGCGCTGGAACTCCTCGAAGGGGGAGAGCCAGGGGTTGGGATAGTCCAGCCCCACCACGAAGCCGATGGAGACCAGGTTCTCGCCCAGCATGTACAGCCAGGAGCCGCCATAGGTGTCGGTGGGCAGCGGCCAGCCGACGCTGTGCCACACCAGGCCCGGCGTGTGGTTCTCCTTCGGGATTTCCCAGAGCTCCTTGATGCCGAGCGCATAGGTCTGCGGCGCCGCGCCCTCGCGCAGGTTGAAGGTCTCGAAGAGGCGCTTGGTGAGGCTGCCGCGGCAGCCCTCGGCGAAGAGGGTGTAGGCCGCGCGCAGCTCCATGCCGGGCTGGTAGCCGCCGCCCCTGGTGCCGTCCTTCTCGATGCCCATGACGCCGGCGATGACGCCGCGCACCTGGCCGTCCTCGATGATGGTCTCGCTGGCGGCGAAGCCGGGATAGATCTCCACCCCCAGCGCCTCGGCCTTCGCGCCCAGCCAGCGCACCACATTGCCCAGGCTGACGATGTAGTTGCCGTGGTTGTGCATCTGCGGCGGCGTGGGCAGCTTCACCGCCCGCGTGGCGGTGAGCAGCATGAAGCGGTCCTGCGTCACCGGCGTCGCCAGGGCAGGAGGGTCCTCGCGCCAGTCGGGGAGGAGCTCGTCCAGCGCGCGCGGCTCCAGCACGGCCCCCGAGAGGGTATGCGCGCCGACCTCGCCGCCCTTCTCGACCACGCAGACGGCGATGTCGGGGTTGAGCTGCTTCAGGCGGATGGCGGCGGCCAGGCCGGCGGGGCCGGCGCCCACCACCAGCACGTCGAACTCCATGGATTCCCGCGTCTCGTCCATTGGCCGGCCTGTTCCTCGCAATTCGCTGCGCCGAACCTAACGCGAAGCGGCCCGGCGCGGTAGAAGGGGCGGGATGGACGCCCCGACCCGCCAGGAGCTGCTCGCCGCGCTGGAGTGGCAATGCGCCATGGGCGCCGACGAGGCGCTGTGGGACGCCCCGCAGGACCGCACCGCCGCGCCGCCCCCCGCGGCCGCCCCGGCCCGCCGCGCCCCTGCCGCCCCGGCCG
>JBEQBS010000238.1:0-5294 GCA_041639675.1 Rubritepida sp.
GCGGGGTTGGAGCACACGCCGGGGACGATCGTGCGGGTGGACCAGCACTCCTCGCAGTTGAAGGAGGCGTTGGAGGGCAACGCGGCCCGGGTGATCATCACGACCCTGCAGAAGTTCCCCGTCGTGGCGAAGCTCGCCGCTGAGGAGGCCGAGATCCAGCGCAAGCCGGAATGGCTCGGGTGGTAGACCCGCGGGCGGCTGGCTGCGACAGCCCGGCATCGGCGCTGCCCACCGCCAGGGCCGGCCGCGCCGCCGTGCCCGCCAGCGTCACCAGGCCGAAGGAGGCGTTGGTGCCGGCATTCACCACCGGCCCGTTGTTCGTCACCCCCTCCAGCAGCGGGGCGGCGGGCAGCAGCACCCGGTTGGGCGTGCCGGAGGGCACGTTGGCCGCGTGGATGGCCGCGGCGCCGTTGGCGCGCTGGTTGAAGTTGACGACCCGCAGCGCGCCGATGTCCAGCCGGTTGCCGCTGCCCTCGACGCGGATGGCCGTGTCCTCCACGTCGTCAATCCGCAGCTGGCCGAGCTGGATGCGCGAGTTGCTGGTGTTGACGTGGATGCCGACCGAGCCGGGCAGCGGCGCGCCGGCGGCGTTCCACAGCTCGCACTGCACCGTCATCGCGTCCACCTGGCCGTCGGTGCCCGCGGCCTCCACCAGCAGGCCATGGCGCACGAAGTCTGCATAGGCCTGGCCGATGGAGAATTTCTGCGTGAATCCCGCCGCCGAGGAGCCGAAGCGGAACATGCTGCGCGCGCCGAGCACGAAGGCCTGGTCCACGAAGACGCCGTCCACCCGGCGGAACACCAGCGCGTCGCCGTTGGCCTGCTGCCAGCGGACGACGTTGTCGTTGGCCGACCAGAAGGGCCACAGGTGCAGGGAGGCGATGCGGACGACGTCGTAGATCTCGTCGTACTCGACGCCGGTGGTGAAGCATTGCCCGCGCAGGCGGCGGATGTCGGTGCGCCCGCTGTTCCGCACCAGGATGCCCTTGTTGACGGGCGCGAGCATCACGTTGTCGAAGTCCACGCCGCCCATGCAGTCCAGCACGCGGAAGAACCACTCATAGGGCGTGGGCGCCCAGCTGCCGGTCAGCGACGCGCCATGCGCCTCCCTCACCGCCAGGTCGCGCACGCCGGCGCCGCGGGCGGCGGTGCCCTGGAAGGTGACGGGGAAGATGCCGGGGTTGGAGCAGGTGAGCCAGGTGCCCTCGCCGGGATTGCCGCCTTCGCTGAAGCCCTGGCCCTGGATGCGCACGGCGGCGTTGGCCACCACCACCGGGGTGGCGATGCGGTAGGTGCGCGCGCCGAGCTGCACCGTGCCGCCGCTGGGCGACAGCGCGTTGATGGCGGCCTGCAGCGCCGGCCCGTCATCGGCCGTGCCGTTGCCGGCGGCGCCGAAGTCGCGGATGTGCACGCTGCGCTCGCTGAACAGGTGGCCGCGCAGCTGCGCCAGGCTGGCGCGGCGCGTCACCAGCGTGGTGGTGCCCTGGGTGAGGGGGGCGATGTCGGTGTCGGCGAGGCTGCTGGCCGCCGGCAATTCGCTGATCTTGAGGTCGGGCATGGGGCTCCGTTTCCTGGATGGGGTGGCGCGGGAGGGCGGCTTCTCAGCCCTGGGAGAGGATCGAGCCGTCCTCCTGCGCCAGGCGCAGCCCGGCCTCGGAAAGGATCAGCCGCAGGTCGGGCAGGATGCTGAATGCGGGCGTGGCGGCGGCGACCGAGGGGTCCAGGGGGTCCTCGATCCGCAGGCGGTAGCCGGTGCCCACGGGCGGGGTGGGGATGGTGGCGGTGACGTAGCCCTGGGAGACGTTGATGGTCTGCACCGGCGGCACCACCTGGCCCTGGCCGTTGCGCAGCGTCACCGTCACCTGCTGGACTGGCCCGTGCACCTGCGCCTGGACGGGGATGGAGGTGCCCACGACGATGCCGGCCATGAGCGGCGCCAGCACCACGGTGCGGACCACGGCGGCGGCCACCTGCGTGACGCCGAAGGCCTGGGCCAGCGCGCGGGTCAGCGCCACCGGCGTCACCGCGCCGTCCAGCGTCACGCCCGGGCCGGTGAGCGCGCTGGAGCGCACGGGCAGCATCGCCATGGCGTCGGCCGATTGCAGGATCATCAGGTCGCCCGCGCGCAGCCGGGCGGCGGCGGGGTTGAAGTAGCCCGGCGCCGTGACCTCCGCCCGCAGGTCGCCGCTGCGGTAGAGCCACATGGTGAAGCCGCTGTTCTGCACGAGGGGGATCAGCGCGGTGGACACGAAAGGCATGGGCGTGCGTCTCCTGCCGCCGGCGCGGGGCTGCGCGGCGGTGTTGCGGGATGGGCGTGCGGAACCGCCGCCGCGCGCCGGGGCGCGGGCGTCGGGACATGCGGTGAGGGGGGAGCCGGGCGGGCGCTGGACGCACCTCGCCCCTTGGCCCCGCCCTTGTGCGCGAACAGAACGGCAACGTCAAGGAAAAAGCGGCGTGTTGCCACCCGCGGCAAGCTGCGCGATGAACGCAGGGACCGCCGGAGACCGCCCGATGCGCCGCCTGATCCTCGTGCTCGCGCTGCTGCTCGCCGCCACGCCGCTGCGCGCGCAGCCGGTGCTGAACATCTACAACTGGGCCGACTACATAGACCCCTACGCCATCGAGCGCTTCACGCGCGAGACGGGCATCCGCGTGCGCTACGACGTGTACGACACGCTGGAGACGCTGGAGGGCAAGCTGTCCGCCGGGCGCTCGGGCTACGACATCATCGTCCCGACCAGCGAGCCCTCCTTCAACCGGCTGGTGCGCGCGGGCGCGCTGCGGCCGCTGGAGATGGCGCGCATCCCCAATGCCCGCAACCTCGACCCCGCGCTGATGGCGGAGGTGGCGAAGGTGGACCCCTCCAACCGCCACGGCGTCATCTACCTGTGGGGCACGGTGGGCCTGGCCGTGGTGCCCGAGCGCATCCGCGCCCTGTGGCCCGAGGCGCCGCTGGACAGCCTGGAGCTGATCCTCAACCCCGAGAACCTGCGCCGCATCGCCCGCTGCGGCGTGGTGGTGATGGACAGCGCGGTGGACGTGCTGCCCACCGTGCTGCGCCACCTCGGCCGCGACCCGCTTTCCGGCGAGGCTGCGGATCTCGCGGAAGCGCAGCGCCTGCTGCTGGCCATCCGCCCGCATCTGCGCGGGATTCCCTCGCCGCCCGCCATCATCGAGCAGCTCGCCGCCGGCGAGGTCTGCGCCGCGCTGACCTACAGCGGCGACGCCATCCAGGCCGGTGCCCGCGCGCGCGAGGCGCGACGCCCCTTTTCCGTGCAGTACCTGCCCCCGCGGGAGGGCGCGCAGCTCTCCTTCGACATGCTGAGCATCCCGGCGGACGCGCCGAACCCGGAGGCCGCGCATTCCTTCATCAACTTCGTCCTCCAGCCCGAGGTGATGGCCGGCATCACCCGCCAGGTGCGCTATCCCAACGCGGTCCCCGCCTCGCGCGCGCTGCTGCCGGAGGGGATCCGCGACGACTCCTCCGTCTTCCCGCCGCCGGAGGTGATCGCGCGCTCCTTCCTCGCCGGCACGCCGCCCCAGGCGGCGGAGCGCGCGCGGGCGCGGCTCTGGGCGCGCTTCAAGGCCGGGCGTTGAGCCTTCTGCGGCTGGAGGGGGTGACGAAGCGCTTCGGCGCCGCCACCGCCCTGGATGGGCTGGAGCTGGAGGTGCGCGAGGGCGAGTTCCTGGCGCTGCTGGGCGGCAGCGGCTCGGGCAAGTCCACCCTGCTGCGCGTCGTCGCCGGATTCGAGCGCGCCGATGCCGGGCGCGTCCTGCTGCGCGGCCGCGACATCGCGCGCGACACGCCGCAGCGGCGCGACGTGGCGATGATGTTCCAGTCCTACGCCCTGTTCCCGCACATGAGCGCCTTCGAGAACATCGCCTATGGCCTGCGCCGCCGCGGCGAGGACCCGCGCGCGCGGGTGGCGGAGCTGGTGGCGCTGCTGGGGCTGGAGGGGCTGGAATCGCGCCGCCCGCACCAGCTGTCCGGCGGGCAGGGGCAGCGCGTGGCCCTGGCCCGCGCCCTGGCCCGCCGCCCGGCCCTGGTGCTGCTGGACGAGCCCCTGGCCGCGCTGGACGCCAACCTGCGCGAGCGCACCGGCTTCGAGCTGCGCCGCATCCAGCGCGCCACGGGTGCGGGCTTCGTGATGGTGACGCATGACCAGGCCGAGGCCCTGGCCCTGGCCGACCGCGTGGCGGTGCTCCATGCGGGGCGCATCGCCCAGGTGGCGGCCCCGCGCGACCTCTACGAACGGCCCGCCAGCCGCGCCGTCGCGCGCTTCCTGGGCAGCGCCAACCTGCTGGACGGGCCGGGCGGCGGCTTCGCCCTGCGGCCCGAGCGCATCCGCCTGGACCCCACGGGCCACGCCGCGACGGTGGAGGAGGTGGCCTTCCGCGGTGCCGACACCCTGCTGGTCGCGCGGCTGGCGAATGGCACGGCCTTGCGCGTGCTGCTGCCCGCCGCCGCCCCGCTGCCCGCGCCGGGCGATGCCGTGGCGCTGGCCTGGGACGCCGCCGACCTGGTGCCGCTGGCCGCATGATCCGGGCGCTCGCCTGGCTGTGGCTCTCCCTGCTGGTGGCGCTGCCGCTGGGCGTGGTGGTGTTGATGGGCTTCGGCGCGGCGCAGCCGGGCATCCCGCCCGTGCGCCCACCCTTCGGCGCGGAGGGCTGGCAGGGCAGCCTGGAGGCGTGGTCGCTGCTGCTGGCCGATGGCTTCTACCTGGATGCGGCGCTGCGCTCGGCGCGGCTGGCTGGGGTGACGGCGGGCATCTGCCTGGCGTTGGGCTTCGCCATGGCGCTGGGCATCGCCCGCGCGCCGGCTGCACGCCAGCCCGCGCTGGTCGCGCTGGTGCTGGCGCCCTTCCTGGTGGGCTTCGTGCTGCGCATGGCCGCCTGGGTGGGGCTGCTGCGGGATTCCGGCTGGATCAACCGCATGGCCGCCGAGCTCGGCCTCGGCCCCTGGCGCATGCTCTACACCGATGGCGCGCTGCTGCTGGGCATGGTGCATTCCTACCTTTCCTTCGCCGTGCTGCCGCTCTGGGCCGCGCTGGCGCGGCGCGACGTGGCGCTGGAGGAGGCGGCTTCCGACCTCGGCGCCTCGCCATGGGCGGTGTTCCGCACGGTGACGCTGCCGCTGGCCGCGCCCGCCGCGCTGGCCGCCTTCCTGCTAGGCTCAGGACCCATTAACCTGTTGCATGGCTTCGGCGGGTTGTGATTCTGGGTGTGGCGGAGGTCCCGCCATGCCCAGTCCCAAGCCGCCCTTCCTGCTTTCTCCCGCGCAGATGCGCAGGCTC
>JBEQBS010000239.1:0-5281 GCA_041639675.1 Rubritepida sp.
CGTGCTGCTGCATGGCGGGGGCAACGGCATCCAGACCATCGCGCGCGGCACGCTGCCGCTGGCGGTGTTCGGGCCCGCCGGCTACGGCCAGCGGCAGGGGCTGATCGTGGCGCCGGCGCGCTTCCTGGCCGCGCTGGCGCCCGCCGCCTTCGGCTTCGCGCTGGAAAGCGCCGGGCGATGGGCGCTGCTGCTGACGGTGGGCCTCGGGCTGCTGGGCTTCCTGGCGCTGCTCAGCCTGCGCGTGCCTCCAGCACCCGGCGCAGCGCCGCGTTGAAGGCGTCCGGCGCCTCATAGGCCACCCAGTGGCCGGCATCGGGGATGATCGCCTCAAGCGAGGCCGGGTCAATGGCGCGGATCACGTCCAGCCGCTCGCGCACCTGCGGCCAGGCCACCGCGTCGCGCTCGCCCCAGATGCCGGCCAGCGGCGCGCGCACCTTCAGCAGCGCCTGCTTCAGCGAATCGCCCGAGGCGTAGCCGCGCGAGCGCAGCCGGGCATGCAGCGTGTTGTGCTCCTGGATGTCCAGCGCCGTGGCGTCTATCAGCGCCGGGTCATGGACCATCAGCCGCGCCAGGTTCTCGCGGTTGGCCTCGCGGCGTTCGGCCGGGGGCAGGCCGCGCACCTTCAGCAGCTCCAGCGGCGGCCGCGGCAGGCCGAGCGAGGCGGCGCCCACCAGGGTGAGGGAGCGCACATGCCCGCCCTCCAGCGCCGCCAGGTGCCCGGCGACGTTGGCGCCGAAGGAGAAGCCGCAGAGGTGGTAGGCCCGCCGCTCGCCCAGGATGCGGCGCAGCCCCTCGCGCAGCGGCGCGGCGGCGGCGGCGGGGCTGGCCTCGGGGCCGGGGGGCATCGCGCTTTCGCCCAGGCCGGGGGTGTCGGGCGCCAGCACGCGGAAGTCGCGCGCGAAGGCCGGGATGGTGCGCAGCCAGTGCATCCAGGAGCCGGAGCCGCCATGCAGCAGCACCAGCACCGGGCCGGCGCCCCAGGCGCGCCAGGTGACGGAGCCCTCGCCGCAGGGGGTTTCGATGCGTTCGGCGGCGGCGTCCAGGGTGGTGATGGCGTCGGTCATGCTCGTCGTTTCGCTTCCACGCGGGCGATCCAGCTCGTCGCCAGGAAGATCACCGCGGCGCCGATCAGTGTCGCGCGCTCGGGGATTTCGGAGAAGACCAGGAAGCCCAGCAGCGTGGCCCAGATGAGGTCGAGGAACTTCACCGGCTGGGCGGCGGAGATGTCGGCCAGCCGGAAGGCGGAGGTGAGCAGCCAATGCCCGACGGTGCCGAACAGGCCGCAGAGCAGCGCCAGCCCCCATTGCGCCAGCGTCGGCGCCTGCCATTGCCACAGCGCGAAGGGCAGGGTGAAGCCCGCCACGGTGAGGGACTGCCACAGCACGATCACCGCCGGCCCGTCGCGCCGCGTCAGCGCCTTGGTGATGAGGAAGGACAGCGCGAAGAGCGGCGAGGAGGCGAGCATCACCAGCGACCAGGTCGAATCCACCCCTGCCAGGGAGGGCCAGACGATCACCAGCACGCCGGCGAAGCCCAGCACGGCGGCGGCCCAGCGCTGCCACACCATGCGCTCGCCCAGGAAGGCCACCGCGCCCAGCATGATGAAGAGCGGCGTGGTGAAGCCGATGGCCGTCATCTCGGCGAAGGGGATGTGGGGCAGGGCGGCGAACCACAGGAAGAGGCCGGAGGAATGCGCGAGGCCGCGCAGCAGCTGGCCCCCCAGCCCGTTGGGCCGCAGCGGCGCGATGCCGGCGCGCAGCAGCCAGGGCAGCAGCGGCACCAGGCCGAGGGCGTAGCGCAGGAACTGCACCTGGTGCGGCGGCAGGTCATGCGCCAGCACGCGGGCGAAGGTGTTGAGGATGGAGAAGGCCAGCCCGGCGGCGACCGCCAGCAGCAGCCCGGCCAGGGCGGGTTTCATGTCGGGTCGCAGCATCGCAGCCGCGGGGCGGTTGCGGAAGCCATGCGCGCGCCTAAACTTCCGCCATGCCCGACACCAACCTGCCCTTCGACCCCTCCGCCATGACCTTCGGCATCGGCCAGCCGGTGCCCCGGCAGGAGGACCCGAAGCTGCTGCGCGGCGAGGGCCGCTACACCGACGACCTGGCGCTGCCCGGGCAGCTCTTCGCCCATGTGGTGCGCTCGCCCTACGCGCATGGCAGGCTGCTGGGGGTGGATGCGGCGGCGGCGCGGGAGGCGCCGGGGGTGCTGGCCGTCATCACGGCGGAGGACCTCGCGGGCTATGGCGAGATGGTCTGCGCCATGCCCTTCGCCGGGCTGAGGACGACGCGCCGCCCGGCCCTGGCGACCGACCGCGTGCGCTGGGTGGGCGACCCGGTGGCGGTGGTGGTGGCCGAGACGCGCATGCAGGCCAAGGACGCCGCCGAGCTGGTGGCGCTCGACGTGGAGCCGCTGGACGCGGTGACGGAGGCCTCGGCGGCGGCCGATGCGCTGGCGCTGTATGACGACATCCCCGGCAATTGCGTGCTGGACTTCGCCTTCGGCGACCGCGCGGCGCTGGACGCCGCCTTCGCGCGGGCGGCGCATGTGCAGCGCCTGTCCATCCGCAACAACCGCGTGGTGGTGGCGGCGATGGAGCCGCGCGCGGCGCTGGCCGCCTTCGAGGAGGGGCGCTTCGTGCTGCGGGTGGGCTGCCAGGGCGTGTTCGGCCTGCGCAACCAGCTGGCCGATGACGTGCTGAAGGTGCCGCGGGAGCAGGTGCGGGTGCTGACCGGCAATGTCGGCGGCTCCTTCGGCATGAAGGCCAATGCCTACCCGGAATACCTGCCCATCCTGCATGCGGCGAAGCTGCTGGGCCGGCCGGTGAAGTGGACCGACGAGCGCTCCGGCGCCTTCCTCAGCGACCAGCATGGCCGCGACCACGAGGTGGAGGCGGAGCTGGCGCTGGCCGCCGATGGCGCGATGCTGGCGGTGCGGCTGACCAGCCACGCCAACATGGGCGCCTACCTCTCCACCGTGGCGCCGCTGATGGGCACCGGCAACTTCGTGAAGAACGTGCAGAGCAACTACGCCGTGCCGCTGATCGGCGTGTTCACGAAGTGCATGCTGACCAACACCACCCCGGTCAGCGCCTATCGCGGCGCGGGGCGGCCGGAAGGCAACTACTTCATGGAGCGGCTGATCGAGGCCGCCGCGCCCGCGCTGGGCATCGCAGCGAACGAGATCCGCCGGCGCAACCACATCACGCAATTCCCCTTCAAGGCGCCCTCCGGCAGCACCTACGACGTGGGCGAGTTCTCCGCCGTGCTGGACCAGGCGCTGGAGGCCGCCGACGTGGCCGGCTTCCCGGCGCGGCGGGCGGAAAGCGAGGCCCGCGGGCTGCGGCGCGGCCTGGGCATCGGCAACTTCCTGGAATGCACTGCGCCCCCGGCGAAGGAGCAGGGCGGGCTGCGCTTCGAGAAGGACGGCACGGTGACGATCATCACCGGCACGCTGGACTACGGCCAGGGCCACTGGACGCCCTTCGCGCAGGTGCTGCACCAGAAGCTGGGCGTTCCCTTCCAGTCCATCCGGCTGATGCAGGGCGATTCCGACCTGCTGGTGGCCGGCGGCGGCACCGGCGGCTCGAAGAGCCTGATGGCGAGCGGCGCCGCCATCCTGGAGGCATCCGACATCGTGATCGAGAAGGGCAAGGCCGCCGCGGCGCATGTGCTGGAAGCCGCGCCCGTGGACATCGAGTTCCGCGACGGCCGCTTCTCCATCGCCGGCACCGATCGCGCGATCTCCGTGCTCGACCTCGCCGCGCGGCTGCGCGAGGCGCCGTCGCTGCCGGAGGGCGTGCCCGCCAGCCTGGACGTGACGCATGTCTTCGACCAGGCGCCGATGGCCTATCCCAATGGCTGCCACGTCTGCGAGGTGGAGGTGGACCCGGAGACGGGGGTGGCGAAGGTGGTGCGCTACACCGCCGTCAACGATTTCGGCGTGATCGTGAACCCGCTGATGGTGGCCGGCCAGGCGCATGGCGGCATCGCCCAGGGCGTCGGCCAGGCGCTGCTGGAGCGCGTGGCCTATACCGAGGACGGCCAGCCCGTGACCGGCACCTTCATGGATTACGGCCTGCCGCGCGCCGACGACCTGCCCAGCATCGCCACCCATGACCACGGCGTGCCCTGCGCCACCAACCCGCTGGGGGTGAAGGGCTGCGGCGAGGCCGGCTGCGCGGGCTCGCTGCCCGCGGTGATGAACGCGCTGTGCGATGCGCTGGGGGTGGAGCACATGGACATGCCGGCGACGCCGGAAGCGGTGTGGCGCGCGCTTCAGCCGAGGTAGCGCGCCATCTCCTGCGCGTAGGCGTCCTCGCGCGTCCAGCGCGCCCAGTCGGCCTTGTCCGGCAGGCCCGTCGCCGCGCGCCCCTCGCGCAGCGCCAGCAGCGCGGCATGCACCGCCTGCGCCGCCGCCTGGGAGGGCGCGTGGCCGACCAGCGCCACCCGCACGCCGCGGCTGGCGAGGTAGGCGTTGTCGCGGATCTCGGGGGAAAGGGTGCCGAGGATCAGCGGCAGCCGCGCCGCCTCCGCCGCCGCGTCCAGCTCGGCGCGGGTCATCACGCCGGTGAGGAAGATCGCATCCGCCCCGCTGGCGTTGTAGGCGCGGATGCGTGCGACGCAGTCCGCCAGCCCGGTGACGGACATGGCGCCGGTGCGGGCGAAGACGCAGGTGGCGCGGTCCATCCGCGCCTCCAGCGCGGCGCGGACCTTGCCCACGCCTTCCTCGATGCTCACCAGCCGCGGCTTCGCGTGGCCGAAGGGGCGCGGCAGCTCCGTGTCCTCGATGGAGAAGCCGGCGATGCCCGCCGCCTCCACCTCCTGCGCCGTGCGCGCGGCGTTCAGCGCGTTGCCGTAGCCATGGTCGGCATCGGCCAGGATGGGCAGGGTGGTGGCGGCGCGGCAGACGCGGCGCGCCTGCTCGGCGAATTCGGACAGCGTGATGAGGATGTGGTCCGGCGCGCCGAGGATGGCGAGCGATGCCGTGGAGCCTGCCAGCATCCCCAGCTCGTAGCCCAGCCCCTCGGCGATGCGGGCGGAGAGCGGGTCATGCGTGGAAGCCGGATGCAGGCAGGCCGTGCCTTCCAGCATGGTGCGGAGCGCCTCGCGGCGTTGCGTGAAGGTCATGGGCGCAGCATGGACGGCCGCGCCCGCGCCGCCTAGGTTCTGTGGACACTTATCGAAGCCACAGGATGGTGGCGGCGAGGGTGACGACGCTGAGGTAGTTCCTGGCGGTCTTCTCGTAGCGGGTGGCGACGCGGCGGAACTGCTTGAGGCGCGAG
>JBEQBS010000240.1:0-5269 GCA_041639675.1 Rubritepida sp.
TGCTGGATTGCCTGGAAGCGACGCTGGCGGAGCTGCCGGAAGCGAAGGTGGCGCCGGGCGGCTTCCCCGGCCAGGTGCCGATGCAGCCGGCGCCGTCCACCGGGCTGTCGCCGGCGCTGGCGGCGCTGCTGGCCCGGGGCGGCGGGGCGTAGCGGCGCGCCTCAGTCGGAGTCCGGCGGGATGACGTTGGTGCGCAGGCCGCGCAGCAGCACGTCGCGCACCGTCTCGATGGATTTCAGGCGGATGTCGTCCCAGGCCTCGGGGGAGTGGAAGGCGATGTGCGGCAGGATGACGAGGCGGCCATCCAGCCAGGATTCCCCCGCGCGGTAGGCGGCGAGCAGGGCGGGCTCCGGCGCCACGGGCGGTTCGACCGGCAACACGTCCAGCCCCGCGCCGGCGATGCGGCCCGCGCGCAGCGCGGCCTCCAGCGCATCGAGGTCCAGGATGGGGCCGCGGGCGGTGTTCACCACCACGGCATCCGGCGGCAGCAACGCCAGTTCGGCGGCGCCCACCAGGCCGCGGGTGTGGCGGGTGAGCGGGCAATGGATGGAGAGCACGTCGGCGGCGCGCATCAGCGCCTCCAGGCTGTCCATGCGCGTGATGCCCAGGGCGCGGTCGACGCCGTTGGGAAGGTGGGGGTCGAAGAAGACGACGCGGAAGCCCAGCGCCTTGGCGCGCAGCGCGGCCGCCGTGCCGATGCGGCCCAGGCCGAGGATGCCGAAGGTCTGCACCTCGAACCGGCGCACGATGCGCGAGGGCTGCACGGCCCAGGGGATGGGCGGCGTGGCGCGCATGCCGTCATGGTAGAGGGTGAGGCCGCGGCGCAGGGACAGCGCGAGGGTGATGGCGGTGTCCGCGACCTCCTGCGTGCCGTAGTCGGGCGTGTTGCAGACGAGGATGCCGCGGCGGGCGCATTCGGCGCGGTCCACGCGGTCATAGCCCACCCCCATGCGGACGACGAGGCGCAGCTTGGGGAAGCGGTCCAGCGCCTCCTTCGGCACGGCCATGCGCAGCGTCATCAGCGCATCGGCCTCGTCGCAGAGGTGCTGGGGCAGCTCCATCAGCGAGGCCTTGCAGGCACCGCGCACCACGCGGATGCCGGGGCCGAGGATGCGTTCCTCCAGGGCCGTGTCGGGGTAGAGGGATTCGGGTTCGAGGACGGTGTTCATTGCGCGCGAGCTTGCCGCGGCGGGCGGGGTTCGTCACTCCCCGGCGGACGTGGTCTTGCGGCGGGTGTCCTCGATGCGTTCGAGGAGGAGGCGCTTGAAGGGCGTGCGGCGGCGGCCCGAATTGCGCAGGGCCTCGGGCGGCGGGCGGACAACGACGGATGCGAGCCTGGCGGCGATCTGGGCGAGGCGCTGCTCAGGGGTGATCTCTCTTTGCATCACGGGTTTTGCTTGGCTGATGAAAGTCGGGCACAAAGGCATCCGAATAGAACACGCCTTTCGAGCCGATGGCCATGGCGACCCAGTCAAGCACGCGGAGCCGGAACGCAAGGCGCTTAGCACCAATCGTGTCGGCCTCTGCGTCAATCGCGGGCAGGCTGGCATCCCACCAGCTCAATGCGATCCGACTACTCGCTACCGACCGAGCCCGCCGCTGATACGGGGCAAGCGATGGCGCCGCGTCCAGTCCGAGACCCTTCGTAAGACTTCGCAGCCCGGCCGTCGCTTGCGTGTCCCACGCCATGAATGCGGAAGGCCTGATGAACGTCGCCACCTTGGACGTGAGGCTGGTTAGTCTGCGGGGGACATCATCTTGTTCGTTCAGGCCGTATAGTCTCTTGGGGATCGTCACGGCAGCACGTTCCAGTTGCGTCTCATCGCCGTGCTCGACAGCGGCGCAAAACTCCTGGCTTTCTCGCAGGGCTGCACGAAGGTCGCATGCGCGATTCCGTGCAAAGGTTCTGCCCAATCCATACTCCCAAACGAAACATCCGAACCACAATTGCGTCGCCAGCAGCGGATGCTCGCGCCAGTCGCCTTCATGTTCCCAGCACGGCCGCCAATTTCGCCAGTTGGCGCTTGCGGAGCTGATGGCGTCTCTGACCTGTTCGTCCGTTGGCACCACCGCGGTCATCACATCGTCGCGCCCAGCACCCACGGCGCGAACTCCGCATCCCCAAAGCCCAGCGCCTCACTCTTGGTCCGCTCGCCGCTCGCCACGCGCAGCATGTGCCGGAAGATGCGCTCCCCGCATTCCTCCACGCCCTCGCTCCCATCCAGCACCGTGCCGCAGTTGATGTCCATGTCCTCGGCCATGCGCTCATACATCGGCGTGTTGGTCGCCAGCTTCAGCGACGGCGCGGGCTTCATGCCGAAGACGCTGCCGCGCCCGGTGGTGAAGCACAGCACATTCGCGCCCCCCGCCACCTGGCCCGTCGCGCCCACCGGGTCGTAGCCCGGCGTGTCCATGAACACGAAGCCGCGCGCGGACACGGGTTCGGCATAGCGCACCACCTCCACCAGCTCCGTCGTGCCGGCCTTGGCCATGGCGCCCAGCGACTTCTCCAGGATGGTCGTCAGCCCGCCCGCCTTGTTGCCGGGCGAGGGGTTGGAGTTCATCTCCGCGCCCTCGCGCGCCGTGTACTCCTCCCACCACCTCATGACGTCCACCAGCTTCTCGCCGGTCTCGCGCGTCACGGCGCGGCGGGTCAGCAGGTGCTCGGCGCCGTAGGTCTCGGGCGATTCCGAGAGGATCACCGTGCCGCCGTGGCGCACCACCAGGTCGCTCGCGCAGCCCAGCGCCACATTGGCGCTGATGCCGGAATAGCCGTCGCTGCCGCCGCATTGCAGCGCCACGCACAGCTCGGAGGCCGGCACCGGCTCGCGCCGCGCAGCGTCGGCCTCGGCCAGC
Source organism: Rubritepida sp. (assembly GCA_041639675.1). Taxonomy (GTDB): domain Bacteria; phylum Pseudomonadota; class Alphaproteobacteria; order Acetobacterales; family Acetobacteraceae; genus Roseococcus. Next base: position 2,857 of record JBEQBS010000240.1, read on the forward strand.
ACCTCCTTCACGAAGGCGATGCCGCGCTCGACGGTCTTCCGCGTGCCGCCTTCCTCCTGGATGGTCAGCGTGCGCAGGCGGCCGGCCAAGCGCTGCTCCTCCAGCAGCCCGCCCAGCTGGTTCACCTCGCAGCCCAGGCCGATGGCGATGACGTGGCTGAAGTTGGGGTGCCGCGCGAAGCCGGCGAGCGTGCGGCGCAGCACGCGCAGCGGCTCGCCCTCCGTCATGCCGCAGCCGGTCTTGTGGGTCAGCGCCACCACCTCGTCCACGTTCGCGAAGGCGTCCAGCCGGTCGGGCGCGTCGCCGAAGGGGTCGCGCGCGAAGTGGCGGGCGATGAGGTCCGCCACATGCGCCGCGCAGTTGACGGAGGTGATGATGCCGATGCTGTTGCGCGTGCCCGCGCGGCCTTCGGCGCGGCGGAAGCCCAGGAAGTGCTCGGGCACGGCCACGTAGTCGGTCGGGCGGCGCTCGGCGCCGAAGGCGTAGTCGCGGGCGAAGTCGCCCATGGCGCAGTTCTGCACGTGCACCCATTCGCCGGGCGCGATGGGCTGCGTCGCGAAGCCGATCACCTGGCCGTAGCGGCGGATTTCCTCGCCCGGGGCGTGGCCGCGGGTGGCGACCTTGTGGCCGGGCGGGATGCGCTCGCGCGCCAGCACGTTGGGCGCCACCGCGGTGCCGGGCGGCAGGGCGCGGCGGGCGATGACCACGCCATCCCCCTCATGCAGGCGGATCACGGGTGAGACGGTCGCGTCCATGGCGGGTTCCTCCGCCGCGCATGGTGGCGCGCGGATGCCCCTTGCGGAAGGGGCCGCGCCCTTGCCAGCATGGCCCGCACAAGAACACGCCTCCAGGGAGTATCCGTCCGATGTTGACCCGCCGCGGCTTCGGCCTGGGCGCCATGCTGGCCGCCCCCTTCGTCTCCAACGCCGCCCATGCGCAGGGCCAGCGCCTGCGCTGGGCGCATGTGTACGAGGTGGGCGAGGCCTACCACACCGAGGCGCAATGGGCGGCGCGCGAGATCGCCAACCGCACCAATGGCCGCTGGAACATCGAGGTCTTCGCGGCATCCGCCCTGGGCAACGAGCCGCAGATCAACCAGGGCCTCACCCTGGGCACGGTGGACATCATCTACACCGGCGTGGCCTTCGCCGGCGCCTCCTTCCGGCCGATGGCGATCACCCACGCGCCCTATGCCCTGCGCGACTTCGCGCATTTCGAGCGCTACCGCGCCAGCGACCTGCACCGGGAGCTGGTGGCCGGCTACGACCGGCAGACCACCCACCACGCCGTGGCGCTGACCTATTACGGCGACCGCCACATGACGGCGAACAAGAGCATCATGACGCCGGCCGACACGCGCGGCCTGAAGCTGCGCGTGCCGCAGGCGCCCTCCTACCTGATGCTGGCGCGCGGCATCGGGGCGAATGCCACGCCCATCGCCTTCGCGGAGGTGTATCTCGCGCTCCAGAACGGCACGGTGGACGCGCAGGAGAACCCGCTGCCCACCATCCAGGCCAAGAAGTTCCATGAGGTGCAGACCCACATCTCGCTCACCGGCCACATCACCGAAAGCCTGCTGACCATCATCGGCAGCGGCACCATGCGCCGGCTGAGCGAGGCCGAGCGCGGCATCTTCCGCGAGGTGCTGGCCCAGGCGGCGGATCGCTGCACCGCCAGCATCCGCGCGCAGGAGGGCGAGCTGCCCGCCTGGTTCCGCGCCCAGGGCAAGACGGTGCAGGAGCCCGACCGCGCCGCCTTCCGCGCCGCCTGCGTGCCGCTGCACAACGAGAACGTCGGCTGGACCAGGGCGCAATATGACCGCCTGCAAGCCCTGTAGGGGCTTGCAGGCGGTCATATTGCGCGTTTTCGTGCCCTCATCGCGGGCCGGCGTTGCCGGCCCGCTACGCCGGGCGGCCGCATCCGCGGCCTTGGCTTCGGCACCCTGAAGGGTGCCGGCGCGCGCCGTGCGCGCGCATCCTGCGGGCGCGGTGGCGGGCCTGGGCGGTGGGCGCCGGCTGGCCGGCCTCGCCTTCGGCGTTGGCCTCTGGTGCTGCCGGTGGTGAGGGTACGCTGCGGCCGCCCGCTGGCGCAGGCTTCCAAAGGTGGCGCGCCTGTCCCACCGGACGCCTCCGGTCGCGCCGGGGCTTCGCCCTGGCGCGGAGACGAACGGGCAGGACCAGCGTGGCCCGGCACGCGCGAAGCCGCGTGGCCGCTCCCAAGCCGGCGGCCGACAGGCGGCACCAGCACCGCCTTCCAAACGGGGTCCCCGCGGCGCTTTCCTGCCGGAGCGAAGCGGAGGCGGGAAAGTGGCGTGGGGCTCAGCGCGAAGCCGCGTGGCCGCCCCCAGTCCGGCGGCCATCCCCCGGCGACGGGCACGCCTGCCACCGGGGCCCCCGCCGCGGGGGGGGGGGGG
>JBEQBS010000241.1:0-5266 GCA_041639675.1 Rubritepida sp.
CGCAGGCGCAGCGCCGCGGCCGCCGCCTCCGGCCAGGGCAGCAGCAGGTCGCGCGGCTCGCCCGTGGGCAGCTCCAGCAGGGCGGGCGCCTCCCCGATCGTCAGCTCCAGCGCCATCGGCGGGCCGTAGGTGACGGCGCGGCAGGCGATGGCCCAGCCGGGCCCCGGCAGGCGCAGCCGCCAGCCCAGCGCGGCCTCCGCCTCGCCCGGGGGGCTGAGGTGGAGCTGGTAGATCCCCCAATCCACCAGCCCGGACCAGGCATTGGGATGCCGCGGCGTTTCCAGCCGCACTTGCGGGTCGGGGTACAGGTCGGTGAAGCGGGAGGCCAGGCCGGCCACCGGCCAGGGCAGCGGGATGCGGCCGGGGGCGGGGGGCGGCAGGGCGCGGTCCAGGCTGCCGGAGGCGCCCAGCACCCCGGCCTGGAGGGGTCGCGCCGCCGCCTGCGCCTGGTGCAGCAGCCGCCGCGCATGGGCGCGCTCGGCCTCCAGCCGGGCGATGCGCAGCGTGGCGAGGTCCGCGCCATGCCAGGCGAAGCGCCGGTCGCGCCGCAGCAGCGCATCCAGCGCGGCCATGGCGGCGGGCAGGTCATGCGCCTCGTGCAGCAGGGAGGCGCCCTGCACCGGGGCGCCCGCGTAGAAGTCGAACCCGTGCAGGTGGATGGCGGCCGCCCCGCTGCGCTCCAGCATCGCCAGCGCCGCCATGCCGGACAGCGGCCAGAGCGGCTGCTCCGCGCGCAGCCCCTCCCAATGCGCCTCGGCGATGGCCTCCAGCGGGGCGGGCAGGCTGGCGGGGTCGGGCAGGCGGAAGGCGACCTCGCCCAGCGGCGGCACCTCCCGCCGCGCCGGCGGCACGGTGGCGAGGAACAGCGCGCGGGGCGCCGGGGCGGGCGGGCGCAGGAAGGTGGTGGCGAGGATCGCGGCCGGGGCGTCGTCGTCGTTGAAGCGCATCGCCACCGCGCCGGGCGGCAGGGCCGCCGCCTCGCCCTTGCGGGCGAGCAGGTGGACCTCGCGCCCGCGCACGAGGGAGTCCAGCAAGGGGTAGGCGGAGGGCTCGGTCATCGCGGCGACGACCCTGCCATGCGCCGGCCTGCCGCTTCCAGACTTGCAAATCCCGATGGAAACGGGCATCTGCCAGCCAGTTTCGACGACCTGATCCAGATTCATTGATGGGCAGGCGGGGTCCATGCACGGCCCCGGCCTGCCTTGCCGCATGGAGGCCCGACGTGGCGCGCAGTCCCCTCGAGAAGATCCGCAACATCGGCATCACGGCGCATATTGACGCCGGGAAGACGACCACGACCGAGCGAATCCTCTACTACACCGGCAAGTCGCACAAGATCGGCGAGGTGCATGACGGCAACACCACGACCGACTACATGGAGCAGGAGCGCGAGCGCGGCATCACCATCACCTCCGCGGCGGTGACGGCGGTGTGGAACGACTACCGCATCAACGTGATTGACACCCCGGGCCACATTGACTTCAACATCGAGGTCAACCGCTCCCTGCGCGTGCTGGACGGCGCCGTGTTCATCATCGAGGGCGTGGCCGGCGTGCAGCCGCAGAGCGAGACCAACTGGCGTCTCGCGGACCGCTACAACGTGCCGCGCATCATCTTCATCAACAAGCTCGACCGCACGGGCGCCGATTTCTACAAGGCCGCGGCGACGCTGACCGAGAAGCTCGGCATCAACTGGGTCGCGCTCCAGCTCCCCATCGGCATCGAGGACCAGCTCAAGGGCGTGGTGGACCTCGTCGAGATGAAGGCGCTGATCTGGGAGGGCGACGAGCTGGGCGCCAAGTACCATGAGGCCCCCATCCCCGCCGACATGGCCGACAAGGTGGCGGAGTACCGCCAGAAGCTGCTCGACACCGCCGTGGGCATTGATGAGACGGCGATGGAGGAATACTTCGACAAGGGCGACGTCTCGGTCGAGACGCTGAAGAAGTGCATCAAGAAGGGCACGATCTCCGGCGAGTTCCGGCCCGTCTTCTGCGGCTCCGCCTTCAAGAACAAGGGCGTGCAGCCGCTGCTGGACGGCGTGGTGGACTACCTCCCCTCCCCGGTGGACATCGAGGGCATCAAGGTCGCCCCCGAGGAAGGCCAGGACGAGACCGCCGACCGCCGCGTGATCCCGGCGGACGAGGCCGCGCCCTTCGCCGGGCTGGCCTTCAAGATCATCAACGACAAGTACGGCAACCTGACCTTCGTGCGCGTCTATCGCGGCACGCTGAAGCAGGGCGACATGGTCCAGAACACCACCAAGGGCCACCGCGAGCGCATCGGCCGCATGTTCCAGATGCACGCCGACAAGCGCGAGGAGATCAAGGAGGTCCATGCCGGCGACATCGCCGCCTTCGTGGGGCTGAAGGACACCGGCACGGGCGACACGCTCGCCGCCTCCGAGGACCCGGTGGTGCTGGAGCGCATGGCCTTCCCCGTGCCGGTGATTGACATCTCCGTCGAGCCCAAGACGAAGGAGGCCGTGGAGAAGATGACGATCGGCCTGCAGAAGCTGGCCGGCGAGGATCCCTCCCTGCGCCTGAAGACCGACCAGGAGACCGGCCAGACCATCCTGTCCGGCATGGGCGAGCTGCACCTGGAGATCATCGTGGACCGCCTGCGCCGCGAATACGGCGTGGACTGCAACATCGGCGCGCCGCAGGTCGCCTACCGCGAGACCATCACCAAGAGCCACACCGAGACCTACACCCACAAGAAGCAGTCGGGCGGCTCGGGCCAGTACGCCGAGGTGAAGATCGTCTTCGAGCCGAAGGAGCGCAACGAGGGCATCGAGTTCGTCAACGCCGTCGTCGGCGGCGCGGTGCCGAAGGAATACATCCCGGCGGTGGACAAGGGCATCAAGGTCCAGGCCGAGACGGGCGTGCTGGCCGGCTTCCCCACGGTGGACTTCAAGTTCTCCCTGGTGGACGGCAAGTACCACGATGTGGACTCGTCGGCCCTGGCCTTCGAGATCGCCGGCAAGGCCTGCTTCCGCGAGGGCATGAAGAAGGCCGGCCCGGTGATCCTGGAGCCGATCATGGACGTGGAGGTGACGACCCCCCAGGACCATGTGGGCGACGTGGTGGGCGACCTGAACCGCCGCCGTGGCGTGATCCAGAGCCAGGACATGGCCGGCACCTCGGTGATCGTGCGCGCGCACGTGCCGCTGAAGGAGATGTTCGGCTACATCTCCAACCTGCGCGGCATGACGAAGGGGCGCGCCTCCTTCTCCATGCAGTTCCACCACTACGACCCCGTGCCGCGCAACGTGGCGGACGAGATCATGAAGGCTGCGGGCTGACGCCTTCGCGCTGAACACCTGGAAGGGGCGGTGCCGGAGACGGCGCCGCCCCTTTCTGCTTTCATGGCGCGATGACCGACCTCGCCGCCGCGCTGCTCCTCGCCTGGAAGGGCGGCCCCTGCCTGCCCGCCACCACCCCGCCGCCGGCGGATGAAGCGGCGGCCTATGCCGTTCAGGAGGCGATGGCCGCGGCGCTGGGCGGCATCGGCGGCTGGAAGGTGGGCGCTTCCAGCCCGACATCGCCGCCGGGCTCCTCCCCCTTGCCGGCACCCTGCCTCATCCCCTCCGGCTGCGCCTTTGCCGGGCGGATGCGCGGGGTGGAGCTGGAGTTGGCCCTGCGCCTGGGCCGCGACGTGCCGGAAGGCGCGGCGCTGACGCTGGACGATTTCGACGCCGCCCTGCCGGTGCTGGAGCTGGTGGAGACGCGGCTGGAGGACTGGCCCGCCGCCCCTGCCCTGCTGAAATCGGCCGACCTGGGCAACCACGGCGCGCTGGTGCTGGGCGCCCCGGTGCCCGGCCCCTTCCCCACCCTGGCCTCGCTGGACGCCGAGCTGCGCTTCGACGGTGCCGTGGTGGCGCATACGGTGGGTGGCAGCACCGCCGGCACGCTGGGGCACCTGCTGGACGGCCTGTCCCGCCGCCCCGGCGCGCGCTTCCTGAAGGGCCAGGTCGTCACCACCGGCGCGCTGACCGGGCTGCTCTTCGCCCCGCCGGGTGCGGCCATCCATGGCACTCTGGCCGGCATCGGCAGCGTGGAGGCGCGCTTCACTCCCTGAGGAACTGCGTCCCTTCCATGGTGATGACCACCGCGCCATCGGCCAGCCGCGTGCCGGTGTAGCGCATCGTCACCACCCCCATGCCGGGGCGCTTGCGGTGCGCCTCGGCGGCCAGCACCTCGCCGGACAGCGCGAATTCCTCCCCCGGCCGCAGCGCATTGGGCCAGCGCGTGTCAATGCGCGAGCCGCCGAGCGACACCGCGCCGAACAGCCCGCTGCCCATGATGCGGCCGAAGCAGGCACCCATGGTGTGCAGCCCGCTCGCCACCAGCCCGCCGAAGAGCGGCGCGTCCTTCGCCGCCTCGGGGTCGGTGTGGAAGGGCTGGGGGTCGAATTGCCGGGCATAGGCGATGATGGAGGCCTCATCCAGCGACAGCGTGCCGAAGTCGAAGCGCCGCCCCGGCGCCAGCTCGGTCCAGGAGCGCAGCGGGGTCAATGCATCACCCTCCCGCCCGTGACGGCGTGGATCAGCAGGAACAGCGCCCCGCCGGCCAGGAAGCCCACCAGCGTGCCGTTGATGCGCACATATTGCAGGTCCTTGCCGACGCGCAGCTCGATCTTCTCCGTCACCTCCGCCGTGTTCCAGGACGCCACGACGCCGGCGATGAAGTCGGCGAGCCTGGCCTGGGCGGAGGGCAGCAGCGTGTTCAGCGTGCGCTCCACCGCGGCATTCAGCTTGCCGCGCGCCGCCTGGTCCTCGGCCAGGAAGGCGCCGGCATTGGCCAGCGCCGATTCCAGGATGGCGGCGGTGCGGCCATCCGGGCGGGCGGCATCGGCGGCCAGGGTCTCGCGCAGGCGGTTCCACACGTCGCCCAGCCATTCGGCGACGGCGGGGTAGGCCAGCGCATCACGGATGGCGCGGCCCAGGGCGGCGGCGCGCTCGGGGTCCGTCTCCAGCCGGCCGATCTCGGCATGCAGCCATTCCTCGATGGCCTGCCGCACGGAGGAATCGCCGGGCTCCATCTTCGCCAGCTCGGCGTTGATCGCCTCCAGCACGCGGTTCGCCACATAGGCGCCGCCCAGCCAGCCCACCACCTTGCCACCGGATTCGCGCACGCGGTCCTTGATGGCCTCGCGCAGCGCCTCCTGCCGCTCGGCCAGCACCTCCTTCACCTTGTCCAGCGCCAGGTCCAGCACGGCCTGGTGGCGGCCGCCGGCCAGCAGGGCGCGCAGCGCGCGCGCCACC
>JBEQBS010000242.1:0-5242 GCA_041639675.1 Rubritepida sp.
CCCGCGCGACCGGCGCCCCATCGGCGCGGCGCAGCCAGGGCGGCGGATGCCGCCGCCCGGCGCCCGAGGGCATGAGGATGGCCATGGCCGCGCCGCCCCGCCGCTGCGGGGCGACGCGGCCATGACCACGACCCTGCTGCTGGTGCAGGCGCTGAACGGCCTGCAATTCGGCATCCTGCTGTTCCTGGTGGCGGCGGGGCTGACGCTGGTCTTCGGCGTGATGGACTTCATCAACCTGGCGCACGGGGTGCAGTACATGATCGGCGCCTATCTGGGCGCTACGCTGGCGGCGGCCACCGGCTCCTTCTGGGGCGGGCTGCTGCTGGCGCTGCCGGCGGCGCTGCTGGTGGGGCTGGTGCTGGAATGGCTGGTGTTCCGGCACCTCTACGCGCGCGACCACCTTTCCCAGGTGCTGGCCACCTTCGGCGTCATCCTGTTCCTCAACCAGGGGGTGAAGTTCGTCTTTGGCGCCGCGCCTTTGCAGATGCCGGTGCCCGAGGCGCTGTCGGGCGGCGTGCGCATCATGGACGGGCTGCTCTACCCCACCTACCGCCTCGCCATCCTGGTGGCGGGGCTGGCGACGGCGGCGCTGCTGTGGTTCCTGGTGGAGCGCACCAGGGCCGGCATGCTGGTGCGCGCGGGCGCCACCAACGCGCCCATGCTCTCGGCGCTGGGGGTGAACGTGGACCGGCTGTTCATGCTGGTCTTCGGCTTCGGCGCCATGCTGGCGGGCTTCGCCGGCGTGATGGCCGCGCCGATCCTGAGCGTGGAGCCGGGCATGGGCGACAACCTGCTCATCCTCGCCTTCGTGGTCATCGTCATCGGCGGCATCGGCTCGGTGCGCGGGGCCTTCATCGCCGCCCTGCTGGTGGGGTTGGTCGAGACCATCGGCCGCTCGCTGATGCCGGACCTGATGCGCCTCTTCCTCGACCCCTCGGCGGCACGGCAGGCGGGGGCGGCGGTGGCCTCCATGCTGGTCTATGTGGTGATGGCGCTGATCCTGGCCGTGAAGCCCGCCGGCCTCTTCCCGGTGAGGCGCTGATGCGCTGGCGTGACGCCTGGCTGCCGCTGCTGGTCTTCGCGCTGCTGGCCCTCGCGCCCTTCATCGGCTTCGGCCAGGGCCATGTGCTGACGCTGCTGGCGCGCGCCATGATCTTCGGCATGGCTGCCATCTCGCTCTCGCTGCTGGTGGGCGGGGCGGGCCTCGTCTCGCTGGGCCATGCGGCGATGATCGGCGTGGGCGCCTATGCCGTGGTGGTGCTGGACCATGCGCGGGTGGCCGATGCGCTGGTGGTGGTGCCGGTGGCGGTTCTGGCCGCCGCGCTCTTCGCGCTGCTGACCGGCGCGGTGGCGCTGCGCACCTCGGGCGTGCACTTCATCATGATCACCCTCGCCTTCGGGCAGATGGCCTTCTTCACCACCTCCTCCCTGGCCCTCTACGGCGGGGATGACGGCTACACCCTCTACAACCGGATGGAGGTGGCGGGCTCGCGCTTCCTCGAAGGGCGGCTGGCCTTCCACTTCACCTGCCTCGCGCTGCTGGCGCTCACCTGGCTGCTGGTGCAGTCCCTGCTCGACAGCCGCTTCGGCCGCGTGCTGCGCGCCGCCCAGCAGAACGAGTTGCGCGCCCAGGCGGTGGGCTTCGCGCCCTATCGCTACCGCCTCGTCGCCTATGTCATCGCCGGAGCCATCGGTGGGTTGGCGGGCGTGCTGCTGTCCCAGGCCGCCGAGTTCGTCGCCCCCGCCTACCTGTCCTGGCAGCGCTCCGGCGACCTGCTGTTCATGGTGATCCTGGGCGGGCTGGCCGGGCCGCATGGCGCGCTGGTCGGCGCGCTGGCCATCGTGCTGATCGAGGAATGGCTGGCCCACCTCACCGAGCATTGGCGGATGATCTTCGGGCCGCTGCTCATCCTCTGCGTCTTCTTCCTGCGCGGCGGCCTCGTGGGCGTGCTGCGGCGATGAGCGCGCTGCTGGAACTCCGCGGCCTGAGCAAGCGCTTCGGCGGCCTCGCCGTCACGCAGGATGTCTCGCTGACCTTGGCGCAGGGCGAGGTGCACGCGCTGATCGGCCCGAACGGCGCCGGCAAGACCACGCTGATCCACCAGGTCTCCGGCACGCTGGCCCCCGATTCCGGCCAGGTGCTCTTCCTGGGCGAGGACGTGACGCGGCTGGGCCTGGCGGCCCGCGCGCGGCGCGGCCTGGCGCGCTCCTTTCAGATCACCTGCCTGCTGCCCGGCTTCTCGGCGCTGGAGAACGTGGCGCTGGCGGTGCAGGCCCGCAGCGGCTCCTCCTTCCGCTTCATCCGCCCCGCGCGGGGCGAGGCGGCGCTGAACGCGCAGGCGATGGCCGCGCTGGAGGAGATGGGCCTGGCCGCCCGCGCCCACCTGCCAGCCAGCGCGCTGAGCCATGGCGAGAAGCGCCAGCTGGAACTGGCCATCGCGCTGGCCATGGAGCCGCGCGTGCTGCTGCTGGACGAACCCCTGGCCGGCACCGGGCCGGAGGAAGCGGAGCGGCTGATCCGCCTGCTGTCCGCGCTCAAGCAGCGCTACGGCATCCTGCTGATCGAGCACGACATGCCCGCCGTCTTCGCGCTGGCCGACCGCATCTCCGTGCTGGCGCAGGGCGCCGTCATCGCGTCGGGCCCGCCGGATGCCATCCGCGCCGATGCGAAGGTGCGCGCGGCCTATCTGGGGGATGACGAATAGTGTTGTCCGTCGAATCCCTGTCCGCCGCCTACGGCCCCGCCCCGGCGCTCACCGATGTCGCGCTGTCCGTCGGCGTGGGCGAGGTGGTGACGCTGCTCGGCCGCAACGGCATGGGCAAGACCACCACGGTGCGCGCCATCATGGGGCTGCTGCCCTCGGTGGGCGGGCGCATCACCGGCGGCACCATCGCGCTGGATGGCGCCACGCTGGTCGGCCGGGCGCCGCACGAGGTGGCGCGCCGGGGCCTGGGCCTGGTGCCCGAAGGCCGGCAGGTCTTCCCCACGCTCAGCGTGCGCGAGAACCTGGTGGCCACCCAGCGCCCCGGCTTCTGGGACCTGCGGTCCATCTACGCCCTGTTCCCCCGGCTGGAGGAGCGCGAGGGCAACAGCGGCCGCAACCTGTCGGGCGGGGAGCAGCAGATGCTGGCCATCGGCCGCGCGCTGCTGACCAACCCGCGGCTGCTCATCCTCGACGAGGCGACGGAGGGCCTGGCGCCGCTGATCCGCGCCGAGATCTGGGCCTGCCTGGAGCGCCTGAAGCGCGAGGGCCAGAGCATCCTGCTGATAGACAAGAACCTGTCCCATGTGCTGCGCCTGGCCGACCGGCATGTGATCCTGGAAAAGGGCCGCACGGTCTGGAGCGGCGGCAGCGCCGCGCTGGAGGCGGCGCCGGAGCTGCGGGAACGCTTCCTGCACGTGTAGGCGCGGCGCGCTTCCTTCGGATGGGATGCGGCGCGCGTCCGTCGCATGAGGCGCGATCGCTTCCTTCGCATGGAAAGGTGAAGCGCGCCTGCCGCCGCGGGCGTTGGGGCGCCATGCCGCTCGATCACCTCGCGCATCGCGCGCCGCCCCTTGCCGCCACCGCCCAGGCGGTGCCGCCCCCGCCCATCCCCGCCTGCCGGGACTGGGCGGCGCGCTATGACGGCCGCCACGGCCCCTTGCTGGACCTGACCCAGGCCGTGCCCGGCGGCCCGCCGCACCCGGAGATGCTGCGCCGCCTGGGCGAGGCCGCCGCCGACCCCGCCTTCGCCACCTACGGCCCGCTGGAAGGCGAGCCCGCCCTGCGCGAGGCGCTGGCAGCAGAAACCCGGCGCCTCTACGGCGGCGACGCCACGGCGGCGGACGTGCGCATCACCGCCGGCGCCAACCTGGGCTTCACCCTGGCGATGAGCGCCATCGCCGCGCCGGGCGACGAGGTGATCCTGCCCCTGCCCTGGTTCTTCAACCACCAGATGGCGCTGGGCCTGCGCGGCGTCGCCGCCCGCTCCCTGCCGCATGACGCCGCCTTCCTGCCCGATCCCGATGCCGCCGCCGCCCTCATCGGCCCGCGCACCCGCGCCATCGTGCTGGTGACGCCCAACAACCCCACCGGCGCCGCCTTCCCGCCCGCGCTGGTGGCGCGCTTCGCCGCCCTGTGCCGCGAGCGCGGCCTGTGGCTGGTGCTGGACGAAACCTACCGCGACTTCCTGCCCGAGGAGGCCGGCCCGCCGCACGGCCTCTTCGCGCGCGAGGACTGGCGGGACTTCGCGGTGCAGATCCTGTCCTTCTCCAAGGCGCATGGCATCCCCGGGCACCGCATGGGCGCGGTGCTGGCGGGGCCGCGCCTGCTGGCGGGCTTCATGAAGGCGGTGGACAACATCCAGATCTGCCCGCCCCGCCCGGCCCAGGCGGCGCTGGCCTGGGCCATCCCGGAACTGGCCGGCTGGCGGCGGGAGCGCGCCCGGCAGATGGCGGACACCGGCCGCGCCTTCGCCGCGGCGCTGGCCGGCGTGCCGGGCTTCTCCATCGCCTGCCAGGGCGGCTACTTCGCCTGGGTGCGCGTGCCCGAGGGCGCGGCGGATGGCGCGCGGGTGGCGGAGGCGCTGGCCTCACGGCTGGGGCTGGTCACGCTGCCCGGCGCCTTCTTCGGGCCGGGCAATGGCCGCCACCTGCGGATGGCCTATGCGAAGCTGGACCCCGCGGCGATCCCGGCGGTGGCGGAGCGGCTGAGGATGGCCTCCACCGCCTCCTGAACCGCCAACGCTTCCTCCAGCGTCGCCAGTTCCGTCGCCTCGCCACGCCGCAGCGCCGCCAGCTTGTCGAGCTGGCCGCGCAGGGTCAGCGGGCGCATCTCGGCATTGGGGCGGGCGTCGGGGGCCTCGCGCCAGGCGCTGCCGTCCCAGCGCTCGGCGATGCTCCAGTCGCGCAGGCGCAGCCGGCCGCGCTCGCCCTCGATGACGAAGAGGTTGTGGTCGTCCGCCTCGGTGCCGCCCACGGCGCCGCGCAACGTCACCGGCACCGTCCCCGCGCGCAGCGTGGCCGTGATGGCGGTTTCCGCGCCGTCGCCCGGCGGGTGGTCGGCGCCGCCTGCCTCCAGTGCCAGCGCGCCGCCCAGCCGCCCGGCCAGGAACAGGAAGTGCGAGGCGACCTCGCGCGTGAAGCCGCCCTCGGCCCGGCGGGACAGCCAGGAGGCCGCGCCCTGCTGCCAGCCGCGCGGCCAGCGCGCGAAGGCCAGCGTCACACCCAGGGCGCGGATGGCGCCCAGTTCCGGCAGCCAGG
>JBEQBS010000243.1:0-5219 GCA_041639675.1 Rubritepida sp.
GCGGCCGCGGCGGCCTGGCGGCCTTCCCACCATTTCCAGCCTTCCCAGCCGCCCACGCCGGCCAGCACCAGCAGGGCAAGGCCGGTCAACGCGCCGCCATAGCGCTGGGCGAGCTTCTGGGCGCGTTCGGCGCGCAGTTCCTCGTCAACTTCATCCACCAAATCGGGCAAGGCCGGGTGTCCGTCCAATCCGTTCGAAGGCGGGGGTCTAGCAGCGTCTTGGGCTTGCGTTAAGGCGCGGGGGCTTTGATGCGGCGGATGCGCCCCCTGCTGCCCCTGGCCCTGCTGCTGCTGCCCGCCTGCGACGGCCCCGCCGCCGTGGCCACCGTGGGGGTCAACGTGGTGTCCCTGGCCGTGACCGGGCGTGCCGTGCCCGACATCGCGGTGAGCGCGCTGACGGGCCGGGACTGCTCGGTGGCGCGGCTGGACCGGCGGCTGTCCTATTGCGCGCCGGGCCAGGACCCGCCGGACCCGCCACCCTTCTGCACCCGCTCCATCGGCGGCACGGATTGCTGGGTGACGCGCCCGCCCAGCGTGCCGGGCCAGCGCGGCGTGGTGGATGGCCCGGTGGCGCTGACGCCCGCGCAGGAGGCCGACCGGGCGGGGCGCTGGCCCAACCTGTGAAGGCAGCGCCACCGTCGCATGGGCGCGCACGGCGCGCCCCGCCGCCGATGGGCCCGGACCGTCGGCACGCCCGTGGCCCGGCGCCCGAAGGCATCAATCACGCCGTCCGAAGAAGCGCTCCATCCGCGCCACCGCTTCGCGCGCCAGCTCGGGCGAGACGGCGAAGCAGATGCGCAGCAGCCCCTCGCCCTCCGGCCCGAAGGCGGTGCCGGGCGCCACGCCCACCTTCGCCTCCCGCAGCAGGCGGAAGGCCAGCTCCAGGCTGGTTTCGGCGGTTTCCACCTTCGCCATCACGTAGAAGGCGCCCTCGGGCGCGAAGACCGTCACGTTCCGCAGCCGCGACAGCCCCTCGACCATGATCGCCCGGCTTTCGGCGCAGCGCGCCACCATGGTGCGGATCACCGCGTCGCCCTCGTCCAGCGCCGCCACGCAGGCATGCTGGATGAAGGTCGGGATGGAGGTGGTGCTGTACTGCCCCAGCTTGCCGAAGGCCTCGGCCAGCCCCTGCGGGTAGATGAGCCAGCCGGCCCGCCAGCCCGTCATCGCCCAGTTCTTGGAGAAGGTGGAGGCCACCACCAGCCGGTCCTCCGCCGTGCAGACCTGGAGGAAGGAGGGCGCGATGGCATTGCCGTAGGTGAAGTGGTTGTACACCTCGTCGGACAGGATCCACAGCCCACGCTCCCGCGCCGCGTCGCGCAGCGCCTCCATCTCGGCCAGGCTCATCACCCAGCCGGTGGGGTTGGAGGGGGAGTTGACCACGATGACGCGCGTGCGCGGCGTCACCGCCGCCAGGATGTCGGCCAGCGGCAGGGTGAAGCGGCCATCGGCGCCCTGGCGATAGGGCACCGCCACCGGCACGCCGCCGGCGATTCGCACCGCCTCGCCCAGGTTGGGCCAGGCGGGGGAGGGGATCAGCACCTCCTCGCCGGGGTCCACCAGGGCCTGGATCGCCTGCATGATGGCGTTCATGCCCCCGGCGGTGACGGCGAAGCGCTCCGGCGCCACCTCCACCCCCCAGTGCCGCGCGTGGTAGCGCGCCAGCGCCGCATGCAGCGCCGGGATGCCGCGCGAGTAGGTGTAGCGCGTGTGGCCCTCAAGCATGGCCTTGTGCGCAGCCTCGGTGATGAAGGGCGGCGTCGGCAGGTCGCCCTCGCCGATCCAGAGCTTCACCACATCGGGGTCGTCGCGGCCGCGGTCGGCCACCAGGCCGATCTGGCTGGCGCCGACGGCCTGGATGCGGGCGGGCAGGGCGGGGGCGAGGTCTGTCGTCATGCGCCCACCCCCTACGGCGGAACGCGCCCTAGCGGAAGGCGATGGGCCGGCCCGTGGGCGCGCCCAGCACCTCGTCCTCGCGCATCACCACCTGCCCGCGCACCACCGTGCCCACCGGCCAGCCCTGCACCCGCGTGCCGGCGAAGGGCGTCCAGCCGCAGGGCGAGGCGATCCAGGATTCCTCGATGGTGCGGCTGGCCGCCATGTCCACCAGCGTCACATCGGCATCATAGCCCACCGCCAGCCGCCCCTTGTTGACGGCGCCATAGACGCGCGCCGGGCCGGCGCTCATCAGGTCCACCAGGCGCATCAGGGACAGGCGCCCCTCGCTGACATGGTTCAGCATCAGCGGCGCGAGCGTCTGCACGCCGGTCAGCCCCGCCGCGCAATCCGGCCAGGGGCGTTCCTTCGCCGCGCGGGAATGGGGCGCGTGGTCGCTGCCCACCACGTCCACCCGTCCGTCGCGCACCGCGGCCCAGGCGGCCTCCAGGTGGCGCTTGTCGCGGATGGGCGGGTTCATCACCGCGTAGCCGCCCAGGCGGTCATAGGCCTCGTCGGTCTGCGTCAGGTGGTTCAGCAGCACCTCGACGGTGCAGATGTCGCGGTAGTCGGCCAGGTAATCCAGTTCCTCGGCGGTGGAGACGTGCAGGATGTGCGCCGGGCGGCCGGTGCGCCGCGCCAGGGCCATCAGGCGCCGCGTGCCGAGGAAGGCCGCCTCCACGTCGCGCCATTCCATGTGGTTGCGGTGCGCCATGCCGGGTTGGAACAGGGGCCGGCGCTCGCGCAGCCGGTACTCGTCCTCCGAGTGGTAGGCGACGCGGCGGCGGCCGGAGCGCATCACCGCCTCCAGCCCCGCATCATCCTCGATCATCAGGTCGCCGGTGGAGGAGCCGGCGAAGACCTTGATGGCGCAGACGCCGTCCTCCGCCTCCAGCGCGCCCAGATCGGCCGTGTTCCTGCGCGTGGCGCCGACATAGAGGCCCATGTCGCACCACGCCACCTCCGCCACCCGCGCGCGCTTCCAGGCGAGCTGCGCGGCATCGGTGATGGCCGGGCTGGTGTTGGGCATGTCGTACACGGCGGTGAGGCCGCCCAGCACGGCGCCGCGCGTGCCGGTGGACAGCGTCTCCACCGTGGCGTCCCCGGGCTCGCGCAGGTGGACATGCGCATCCACCAGGCCGGGCAGCAGGTGCAGGCCCTTGCAGTCCCAGGTGGCGGCGCCCTCGGCCGTGCGCAGGTCGCCCATGGCGGCGATGCGGCCGTTCCGGATGCCGAGGTCCAGGGCCTCGATGCCCCAGGGGAGCACGGCCTTGCCGCCACGCAGGATGAGATCGAACACGCAGGGCACCCCCGGATGGAAACGGCGCGCAACTTGCGCCGGGCGCGGGGAAAAATCCATCGGCCCTCAGCCCAGGAAGGCGAAGACATCCCCCTGCGCCGCGCGCCCCTCGACATGCCGGCGGTGCCAGATGGCCCAGAACAGCAGGTGCCAGGCCGCGGCACCCTCGCGCTTGCCGGCGGCGGCCTTGAACAGCGCCTCGACGCGCCCCGGGCGGCAGGCCTCGCGCACGCCTTCCTGCCGCGCCACCAGCGGGCCCAGGCGCTCGGCATGGGCGGCGATCCAGGTGCCGACCGGCACGGAAAAGCCCTGCTTGGGGCGGAAGGGGTCGCTGGCCGGGAGCGTCCGGCGCAGCCATTCGCGCAGCACCCATTTCCCCTGGCCCTTCCGCACCTTCAGCCCATCGGGCAGGCGGAAGCAGGCCGCCGCCATGCCGGGGTCCAGGAAGGGGGTGCGGCCCTCCACGCCATGCGCCATCAGGCAGCGGTCCAGTTTCAACAGCAGGTCGTTGGGCAGCCAGTCGCAGACGTCCAGCGCCTGGGCGGCCTGCAGGCGCGTGCGCCCGCCGGCCGCCACCTCCGTCTCCGCCGCCGCGATGCCGTCGCGCCAGCCGCGCGGTTCCTCGCGCAGCACGCCCAGCCGGTCGAAGGCGCCCCGGGCGCGCATGGCGCGGCCCCACAGCCACCAGGGGCGCATGGCGGCCCGATACCGGCCATAGCCGCCCAGCAGCTCGTCCCCGCCCTCGCCCGAAAGGACCACCTTCACCTCCTCGCGCGCGCGGCGCGCCAGGAACCAGGTGGGGATGATGGCGTAGTCCGCCGCCGGGTCGTCCATGCAGGACACGATCTCCGGCAGGTGGTCCAGCACCATGCGCTCCGTCACCTCCAGCTCCACGTGGCGCGCGCCCACGGCCTGGGCCACGCGGCGCGCGGCCGCGCGCTCGTCGGCCGCGGCCTTCACGTCGAAATGGGCGGTGAAGGCGGTGACGGGGGCCTCGTTCAGCCGCGCCATCATCGCCAGGATGGCGGCGCTGTCGGTGCCGCCGGACAGGAACAGGCCATAGGGCACGTCGCTGCGCTGGTGCAGGGCGACGCTTTCCTCCAGCGCGGCATCCAGGCGGCGGATCGCCTCATCCTCGCCGATGGGTTCCGGCCCGCCCTCGGGCAGGGCGTGGCGGCGGCGGCGCTCGGTGACGCGCCCATCGGCGACCACCAGGCTCTCGCCCGGCAGCACGCGGCGGATGCCCTGGAAGATCGTTTCCGCCCCGGTGGTGAACTGCATCTGCAGCAGCTCGTCGCGCGCCTCGGCGCGGATGCGCGGCGCGACGAGGCCGGCGGCGATCAGCGCCTGCGCCTCGGAGGCGAAGGCGATGCCGCCCGCCACCTCGCAGGTGTAGAGGGGCTTGATGCCGAAGGGGTCGCGCGCCAGCACCACCCGGCGCTGCGCGCGGTCATGGATGGCGATGGCGTACATGCCGCGCAGGGCGTCGGCGAAGGCCAGGCCGTCGCGCCGGTACAGGTGCAGCGGCGGCTCGCAGTCGCTGTTGGTGGCGCAGGCCAGGGCGTGGTGGGCGCGCAGCTCCCGGTAGTTGTACACCTCGCCATTGGCCACCAGCGCCGCGCCGCCGGCAAACAGCGGCTGGTCCCCCCCGGCGAGGTCAATGATGGACAGGCGGGTATGCGCCAGCGCGGCGCTGCCGGCGGCATGGTGCCCGCCGCCATCCGGGCCCCGATGCGCGAGCGCGCGCGACAGCGCCTCCAGCACGCTCGGGTCGGGGGTGGCGCCGGCGCGCAGCGCCAGCCCGGCCAGGCCGCACATCTCAGACGCTCTCCTTGGTCGCGGCGATGGCGTGCAGGGTTTCGCGCCAGCGCGCAAGCACGGGGGCCGGCGCATGGGCGCGGGCGTATTCGGCGCGGCCGGCGGCGGCCATGGCGGCGGCGCGGGCGGGGTCCGTCAGCACCGCCGCGATGCCAGATCGGAAGAGC
>JBEQBS010000244.1:0-5219 GCA_041639675.1 Rubritepida sp.
CCAGACAGCCCCGCCGGCCGGCGCCACGGTGGCGTGGCGCAGCCAGGCGCCCGGAGGGCGCGCCCGGCGCCTGAGGGCAGGAACGGCCGCTCATCCGCGCAGGCCGCAGGCCGAAGCGGATGAGCGACCTGCCGCTGCTGAAGGTCGCGCCGGACCCCGCGGACCCGCGGCTGACCAAGCGCGTGACGGGGCGCGACCACACGGGCGCGACGGTGGAGACCGCCGTCACGGTCGAGCGGCCGCTGACGCTCTACCTCAACGGTCAGGAGATCGTCACGATGATGACGATCCTCGACCGGCCGGAGGACCTGGCGGTGGGCTACCTGCTGAACCAGGGCATGCTGCGCGCCGATGACCGGCTGACCGGCGTGGAGCATGACGACGAGCTGGGCGTGGTGGTGGTGCGGACGGAGGCGCGCACCTCCTTCGAGGAGAAGCTGAAGAAGAAGACCCTGACCTCCGGCTGCGCCCAGGGCACCGCCTTCGGCGACCTGATGGAGGGCTTCGCCGAGGTCAGGCTCGACCCCGATGCGCGGCTCTCCACCTCGCAGCTCTACCGGCTGCTGCACCGGATCAACACCATCCCCAGCCTGTACCTGGAGGCCGGCGCCATCCATGGCTGCGCGCTGGCGGAGGGCGACCAGCCGCTGTGCTACATGGAGGATGTCGGCCGCCACAACGCGGTGGACAAGATCGCCGGCTGGATGTTCCGCCAGGGCGCGAGGGGCAGCGTCTTCTACACCACCGGCCGCCTGACCTCGGAGATGGTCATCAAGACCGTGCGCATGGGCATCCCCATCCTGGTGTCGCGCTCCGGCTTCACCGCCTGGGGGGTGGAGCTGGCGCGGGAGGCCAACCTCACCCTCATCGGCCGCTGCAAGGGCCGCCGCTTCACCGTGCTGGCCGGGGAGGAGCGGCTGGTCTGGGACGCCGACCCCGCCTATGTCGAGGAGGAAAGCGCGAAGCACTGGCGGAAGAACGCCCGTGCGGAGTGACACCTTCGGCGTGGTGCTGGCCGGCGGGCTGGCGCGGCGCATGGGCGGCGGCGACAAGCCGCTGCGGGCGCTGGCCGGCCGCCCCATCCTGGCGCATGTGCTGGCGCGCCTGTCGCCGCAGGTGGCGGGCCTCGCGCTCAACGCCAATGGCGACGCCGCGCGCTTCGCCGCCTTCGGCCTGCCCGTCTGGCCCGACACCCTGCCGGACCACCCGGGCCCGCTGGCCGGCATCCTGGCCGCCATGGAGAACAGCCCGGCGGAATGGGTGGTGACGGTGCCCGGCGACGGCCCCTTCCTGCCGCCCGACCTGGTGTCGCGGCTGCATGCGGCGCGCGAGGCGGCGGGCACGCCGCTGGCCTGCGCGGCCTCCGGCGGCTGGGCGCATCCGCCCATCGCCCTGTGGCCGCGCGCCCTGGCCGGGGCGCTGCGCGCGGCGGTGGAGGGCGGCGAGCGCAAGATAGACCGCTGGACCGCGACGCTGGGCTGCGCCCAGGCGGAATGGCCGGTGCAGCCCTTCGACCCCTTCTTCAACGCCAACACGCCCGAGGAGCTGGCGGAGGCCGCGGTGCTCTTGAATTCCGGGGCCGTTCCGCCGTAATCCTGCCCGGTGCGGCAACGCCGCGCCAAGCCAGTCGCTTCCGGGGGTTTCACCATGAAGGCCGTCATCACGGGCATCGTGCTCGCCAGCCTCTTCGCCGTCACCGCCGCCTTCGTGCTGGACACCCGCATGCAGGACACGGTGGAGCACCGCTTCTCCACCTCGGGCGTGCGACTCTGACGCCAGCCGGGCGTTGCGCCGGCATGATGCGCGCGCCCGCCCTGTCCCTGCTGCTCCTCGCCACGCCGGCCGCGGCGCAGGACCGGCCGGCCATCACCCCCCTGGCGGATGCCGCCATCACCTACCGCCTGTCCGGCTCGCCCGGCGGCGGGCAGCCGGCGCAGCTGAGCGAGCTGCGCATGGCCTTCCTGGCCGCGCGCCAGCTGGTGCGGGTGGATGCCGGGCCGGGTGCCTTCATCATCGCCGATGGCCGCGCCCGCACCGGCTTCCTGGTGGTGGAGGCGCAGCGCAGCGTGGTGGAGCTGCCGGCCGGCGGAGGCGCCGCGGCCGCCCTGCCGCGCGACTCCGCCGCCTTCGCGCGCGAGGGGACGGACAGCGTCGCCGGCCTGCCCTGCACGGTCTGGCGCGTGACGGATGAGGGCCGCACCTCCCGCGCCTGCCTCACGCCCGATGGGCTGCTGCTGCGCGCCGAGGGCGCCCAGGGCCGGATGGAGGCCATCGCCGTGTCCCGCGCGCCGCTGGATCCCGCGCTGTTCGAGCGCCCTGCCGGCTTCCGCAGCATGCCGGCGCCCGGCGCCCCGCCGGCCGGCGCCGCCCTGCCGCGCGGCACCGCCCTGCCCCCGCCCGGGCTGGGGCAACGCTGACCGGGGCAACGCTGACCCTGCGGGCGCGTTACCCTGCCGAGGCCGCACCCCTCCCGGATGCGGCAGGCAGAGGAGTTTCCCCATGGACAAGGACCGCATTGACGGCGCGCTGAAGCAGGCCAAGGGCGCCGTGAAGGACGCCGTCGGCGCCGTGACCGGCGACGCCAAGCTCCAGGCCGAGGGCAAGGCCGACAAGGCGGCGGGCAAGGCGCAGAACGCCTGGGGTTCCGCCAAGGACTCCGCGCGCGAGGCGATTGACGGCAAGCCGCGCTGAGCATGGGCGGGGGGCTGGTCCCGGCCCCCCATCCGCGCCATCTGACCCCCATGGACCGACGCGCCTTCCTTTCCGCCCCCGCGCTGCTGCTGCCCGGCATGGCCCTGGCCCAGCAGGATGACGCGCTGCGCCGCGTCGAGGCCTATTTCAACGGGCTGACCACGCTGCGCGCCCGCTTCCTGCAGACGGCGCAGAACGGCGCCTCGGCCGAGGGCACGGCCTGGATCTGGCGCCCCAGCCGCATGCGCTTCGAATACGACCCGCCGGAACCGACCCTGCTGGTGGCCGCCGACCGGCAATTCTTCCATTGGGACAAGGAGCTGCGCCAGGCCACCGTGGTGCCGCTGGATTCCACGCCGCTGGGCGTGCTGCTGCGCTCGCCGCTGTCGCTGTCGGGCGACGTGACGGTGGGCGGGGTGGAACGCTCGGGGGGCCTGCTGCGCGTCACCGTCTTCCGCACCGGGCGGCAGGCGGAGGGGCGCATCCAGCTGGCGCTGGAGGAGGAACCGATGCAGCTGCGCCAATGGCTGGTGGTGGACGGGCAGAACCGCGCGACGCGGGTGACGCTGACCCAGGTGCAGACCGGGCTGCGCTTCGAAAGCCTGCTCTTCGCCTTCAACGACCCGCGTTTCCGCGAGCAGCTGGAGCAGCGGTGACGATCCCGCCTTGATCCCGCCGCCTTCGGCGCGTTTATTGCATGCCCAGGACGGACCAATGACCGGGGCGTGACCGCGTGAAGCCGCTGATCGGGATTTCCTGCTGCGTGAAGGGCTTCGGCCTGTTCAACACGCCCAACCACGCCGCGAGCGACCACTATGTGCGCGTGGTGCTCGGCCCCATCGGCGGCATCCCCATCCTCATCCCCGCGGCGGGCGAGGCCAGCGTGCCCGACATCCTGCCGCGGCTGGACGGGCTGCTGCTCACCGGCAGCCGCTCCAACGTGCACCCTTCCAACTACGACGGCCCCGCCCATGCCGAGGGCACGCCGGAGGACCCGCAGCGCGACAGCACCACCCTGCCGCTGATCCGCGTCGCCATCGCCCAGGGCGTGCCGCTGCTGGCGATCTGCCGCGGCATGCAGGAGCTGAACGTGGCGCTGGGCGGCAGCCTAGACCAGCGCATCCAGGACCTGCCGGGGCGGATGGACCACTCCACCCCCTCCGACCAGCCGATCCCGCTGGTGCGCACCGGCAAGGCGCACCATGTCCGGCTGGCCGATGGCACCACCCTGGCGCGGCTGGCCAATTGCGGCGAGGTGCCGGTGAATTCCCTGCACAACCAAGGGGTTCAACGCCTGGCGCCGCGGCTGGAGCCCACCGCCTGGGCGCCCGACGGCACGGTGGAGGCGGTGGAGGTGCGCGAGGCGCGGGGCTTCGCCTGGGGCGTGCAATGGCACCCGGAATATGACTGGGACCGCGACGCCTTCTCCCGCGCCATCTTCGAGCGCTTCGGCGCCGCCTGCGCCGATTGGGCGCGCCTGCGGCTTGGGCAGCGCGCCGCCGAATGAGGCGAAAACACGATTGCGCCCGATTCGCGGCGCTGCTATGATCCCGAGGCCGGGACAGGCTTTTTCCCGGTGGACGGTCCGGTTTCCCCTACCGGCTCGCCCGACCTGAAAGACTCCGATCGGATGTTTCAGTTTCCCAAATGGGCGCTCGGCCACCCCCCTGGCCGAGCGCTTTTTTGTGCGGGCTTCACACGCTGTCAAGGATTTCGTGGTCGCGTCAAGCGGGGGTGGGGCGGCATGGTTCCATGCCGCGATCCGGTTTATTCCTTCTGGCGAAGAGGAAGGAAGCACCGATGCCCGACTACGTGATCGCCCCGCGCCCGCAGCCCGCCCTGCCCGTGCAGGGCAGCAGCGCCCTGTTTCCCGTGGGCCGCATCTTCTGCGTGGGCCGCAACTACGCCGAGCACGCCATCGAGATGGGCAGCGACCCGACGCGCGAGCCGCCCTTCTACTTCGCCAAGCCTTCGGATGCCGTGCTGACCGGCGGCGCCGACATGCCCTATCCGGTGCAGACCAAGGAGCTGCACCACGAGATGGAGCTGGTGGTGGCCATCGGAACGGGCGGCGTGGACATCGCGCCGGGTGATGCGCTGGCGCATGTGTGGGGCTATTGCGCCGGCCTCGACATGACGCGGCGCGACCTGCAGAACGCCGCGAAGAAGACCGGCCGCCCCTGGGACATGGGCAAGGGCTTCGACCATTCGGCGCCGATGGGCACGCTGGTGCCGGCGGGTTCCTTCGACCCGACGAAGGGGAAGATCCAGCTCAACGTCAACGGCACGCTGCGCCAGGTGAGCGACCTGTCCAAGATGATCTGGAGCGTGGCGGAGGTGATCGCCAACCTCTCCTCCCTGGTGCGCCTCCAGCCCGGCGACCTCATCATGACCGGCACGCCGGAGAACGTGGCGGCGGTGAACCGCGGCGACCTGCTGGAAGGCTTCGTCGAGGGCGTGGGCGAGGTCCGGACGAAGATCGTGTGAGGCCTGCGGCCTCACACGATCTTCGTCCTTTTTTCGTGCCC
>JBEQBS010000245.1:0-5208 GCA_041639675.1 Rubritepida sp.
CCCGGCGCGCGCCGCCACCCTTCCGGGTGCCGAAGCCACGGCCGCGGACGCGGCCGCCCGGCGTAGTCCGCGGGCTTCGCCCGCGGACGGTGAGGGCGTCAAAAAAGCCGGCGCGGAACTGACGCCCCGCGCCGCAGGCGCGTGGCGTCAGTTCCGCGCCTTGTCCACCAGGGCGTTCTTGCCGATCCAGGGCATCATGCCGCGCAGCTTCTCGCCCACCTGCTCGATCGGGTGCTCGGCCAGGCGGCGGCGGGTGGCCTTGAAGCTGGCCTGGTTCACCTTGTTCTCCAGCATCCAGTCGCGGGCGAACTTGCCGCTCTGGATGTCGTCGAGCACGCGCTTCATCTCGGCCTTGGTCTCGGCGGTGATGATGCGCGGGCCGGTGACGTATTCGCCGTACTCGGCGGTGTTGGAGATGGAGTAGTTCATGTTGGCGATGCCGCCCTCGTAGATCAGGTCCACGATCAGCTTCACCTCGTGCAGGCACTCGAAATACGCCATCTCGGGGGCGTAGCCGGCCTCCACCAGCGTCTCGTAGCCGGCCTTGATGAGCTCCACCAGGCCGCCGCACAGCACCACCTGCTCGCCGAACAGGTCGGTCTCGCACTCCTCCTTGAAGGAGGTCTCGATGATGCCCGAGCGCCCGCCTCCGACGGCGGAGGCGTAGGAGAGCGCGATCTCCAGCGCGTTGCCCGAGGGGTTCTGGTGCACCGCCACCAGGCAGGGCACGCCGCCGCCCTTCTGGTACTCGGAGCGCACGGTGTGGCCCGGGCCCTTGGGCGCGATCATGAACACGTCCAGGTCGGCGCGCGGCTCGATCAGGTTGAAGTGCACGTTCAGCCCGTGCGCGAAGGCGATGGCCGCGCCTTCCTTCAGGTTGGCGTGCAGCTCGTCGCGGTAGAGGTCGCCCTGGAGCTCGTCGGGGGTGAGGACCATGACGATGTCGGCCCACTTCGCGGCCTCGGCCGGCGTCATCACCTTGAAGCCCGCGGCCTCGGCCTTGCGCCAGGAGGCGCCGGGGCGCGCGCCGATGGCGACATCGGCCACGCCGCTGTCGCGCATGTTCATGGCATGGGCATGGCCCTGGCTGCCGAAGCCGATGACCGCGACCTTCCTGGCCTTGATCAGGTTCACATCCGCGTCGCGGTCATAATACACACGCATGGTCTTGTCTCTCTCCGGGTGAACAGGCGCGGCGCTAGTGCGGCCGCTCCTGGATGATGCGATGGATGAAGCCGAGCTTTTCCGCAACCGGGCCGCTCAGCACGAAGGGGTAGAGGTCCGGCGTGCCCATGCAGCGGTTCATCGCGTTCATGGCCACGGTCAGCGGCGTCCAGGCGCTCAGCACCTCCTCCATGGACGCCTTGTAGGGGTTGAAGTCCACCTCCGCCTCCAGCACGCCCTCGCGGTCCAGCCGGGGGCGGACGCGCATGCCGAAGCTGGCCGCCATTTCCAGGCTGTCCATCATGTGCAGGTAGTGGGCGAAGCATTCCGCCCAGTCCTCATGCGGGTGCGCGGCGGCGTAGTTGGAGATGAAGCTGCCGCGCCACTCGTCGTTGGGCGGCTTGGCGTAGTGCGCCTGGAGCGCGGCGCCGTAATCCGTGCTCTCGTCGCCGAACAGCGCGCGGAACTGCTGCGTCAGCCCGGCGCGCTCCACCAGCACCAGGAAGTAGTAGTGGCCCACCTCGTGGCGCATGTGGCCCAGCAGGGTGCGGTAGGGCTCGCGCAGCTCGGTGCGGCGCTTCTCGCGCTCGGCGTCGTCGGCCTCGGCCAGGGCGATGATGATCTGGCCGTTGTCGTGGCCGGTCATCGCCTTGGCCTCCGGCGTGTCGGCCAGGAACTCGAAGCGCAGCTCGGCGGGGTCATGCGGCAGGGAGAGGCGGTCGAGCGTGTAGAGCAGGCGGCGCTTGGCCACCTCCAGCTTCTGCCACAGCGGCAGGTTCTCCGGCACCGAGAGGTCCGGGATCATGCTGTTGTGCCGGCAGGCGGGGCAGAAGGCGTCGGCGTCGTCGGCCGGCAGCATCCAGTTGCACACGCCGTGGGCAGCGTTGCCGCAGGGCTTCCAGGGCCGCTTGTCGAGCAGCGAGACCCATTGGGTGTCGAAGGCGCTCATCATGCCGCGGGCAGGCAGGAAGCCCAGCGCGTGGCCGCAGGATTCGCAGGTGACGTTCTCGAAGTGCAGCAGGTTGCGGCACTCCTGGCAGGCGAAGAGTCGCATGGCCGAAGGCTCCGAAGGGGTGTGCCCCGCCAAGTGCCTGCGCCACGGCAAGGTTTCAGGCCGCCAGCGCGCGGCTGCCCCGCGCGATCGCCACCGCGCCGGTGCGCGACACCTCGGCCAGGCCCAGCGGGCGCATCAGGGCCAGGAAGGCGTCCAGCTTCTCGGCGTTGCCGGTCATCTCGAAGACGAAGCTCTCCGTCGTGGCGTCCACCACGCGGGCGCGGAAGGCGTCGGCGAGGCGCAGCGCCTCGACCCGATGGTCGCCCTTCGCCACCACCTTGATGAGGGCCAGCTCGCGCGTCAGGTGCGGGCCTTCCATCGTCAGGTCGCTGACGCGGTGCACGGGCACCAGCCGGTCGAGCTGGGCCTTGATCTGCTCGATCACCATCTCCGTGCCGGAGGTGACGACGGTGATGCGCGACAGGCGCCCATCCTCGGCCACCGGGGCGACGGTCAGGCTGTCAATGTTGTAGCCGCGGCCGGAAAACAGGCCGATGACGCGGGCAAGGACGCCGGCCTCGTTCTCGACGAGGACGGCGATGGTGGCGGTGCGGAGCGCGATGGACATCAGGAGGCCATTCCAGCGTTGCGAGGATGCGCGCGCACGGCGCGCGCCGCGCCCAGGACACCCGGGGAGGAACGGGACGGCTGCGGCGCGAAGCCAAGCCCGCGCAGCGGGCGCCCGGCGTCTGAGGGCATCAAACGAGCACCTTGCCTTCGTCGGTCACGCTGCGCGCGTTCTGCTCCGCCCCTGGGCCGAGGATCATCTCGTTATGCGCCGCCCCGCTCGGGATCATCGGGAAGCAGTTCTCGTCCTTGGCGACGCAGATGTCGGCGATCACCGGGCCGGGATGGGCCAGCATCTCCGCGATCACGCCATCCAGCTGGTCCGCGTTCTCCGCGCGCAGGCCGCGGGCGTGGAAGGCCTCGGCCAGCCGCACGAAGTCGGGCAGCGCCTCGGAGTAGGATTCGCTGTAGCGGCTGCCATGCAGCAGCTCCTGCCACTGGCGCACCATGCCCATGTACTCGTTGTTGAGGATGAAGACCTTCACCGGCAGGCGGTACTGCGCCAGCGTCCCCATCTCCTGGATGTTCATCAGGATGGACGCCTCGCCGGCGATGTCTATGCACAGCGCGTCCGGGTGGGCGATCTGCACGCCCATCGCCGCCGGCAGGCCGTAGCCCATGGTGCCCAGGCCCCCGGAGGTCAGCCAGCGGTTGGGCTTGTCGAAGCCGAAATATTGCGCCGCCCACATCTGGTGCTGCCCCACCTCGGTGGAGATGTAGGTGTCGCGGCCCGTGGCCTGCGTCATCTCGAACAGGCGGCGCACCGCGTGCTGCGGCTTGATGATGGGGCCGGACTGGACGTAGCGCAGGCAATCCTTGGCGCGCCATTCCGCGATGCGCTGCCACCACGCCGCCTGGGCGGCGGCGGGCACGGGCGTCTCATCCGCCTTCCACGCCTCGATCAGCGCGTGGAGGGTGCGGCCGGCATCGCCGACGATGGCGACATCCACCTTCACGTTCTTGTTGATGGAGGAGGGATCAATGTCGGCGTGGATCTTCTTCGACCCGGGCGAGAAGGCATCCAGCCGGCCCGTCACGCGGTCGTCGAAGCGCGCGCCGATGTTGAGCATCACGTCGCAGCCATGCATGGCCATGTTGGCTTCGACCGTGCCATGCATGCCCAGCATGCCCAGGAACTGCCGGTCGCTGGCCGGATAGGCGCCCAGCCCCATCAGCGTGTTGGTGCAGGGGAAGCCCGTCAGCCGCACGAATTCCCGCAGCAGCGCCGAGGCCTCGGGGCCGGAATTGATGACGCCGCCGCCGGCATAGACGATCGGCCGCTCGGCGCGCTTCAGCAGGCGCACCGCGGCGCGGATGGCGTCGGCATCCGGCTCAAGCCGCGGGCGGTAGCTCTTGTGCGGCGCCTCGGGCTTCGGCGCCTCGCTGTAGGGGGCCGGCTTGATGAGGATGTCCTTCGGCAGGTCCACCACCACCGGGCCGGGCCGGCCGGAACGCGCGACGTAGAAGGCGTCGTGCACCGCCGCCGCCAGGTCCTCGCTGCGCTTCACCAGGTAGTTGTGCTTGGTGGCGGGCCGCGTGATGCCGGTGGTGTCGGCCTCCTGGAAGGCGTCGTTGCCGATCAGGTGGGTGGGCACCTGCCCGGTGAGGCAGACGATGGGGATGCTGTCCATCAGCGCGTCCACCAGCCCCGTCACGGCGTTGGTGGCACCCGGTCCGCTCGTCACCAGCACCACGCCCACCTTGCCGGTGGAGCGCGCATAGCCCTCCGCCGCATGCACCGCCGCCTGCTCGTGCCGCACCAGGATGTGGCGGATGTGGTTCTGCTGGAACAGCGCGTCGTAGATGGGCAGCACGGCGCCGCCGGGATAGCCGAAGATGACGTCCACGCCCTGGTCCTTCAGCGCCCGGAGGACGACCTCCGCGCCCGGACGCAGATCCGTGCTGGCGGGAGGGGCGGCGATGGTGGCGGACATGGCTTCCTGTGCTTCCGTGGTGGCGAAGGAAGCGGTGGGATAGGGCCCGTGCTGCGGCGCGTCAACCGTCCCCATCAAGAAAAGCAAAGATTTCGGCCAGTTCGCTTTCCGAAAATTGCGAGAGAGACGCGATGCGCGCATGGATGATATGCGTGGCTGCCGGGTCCGCCAGCGCCTGGTGGCGGAACCAGGTCCCCTGGCGGCGCGTGTAGGCCACGGTGGCGGCGATGGCGCGGCGGCTGGCCTCCTCCGCCGTCGCCTCGCCGCGCAGCAGCGCCGCCAGCTCGGGCACGCCATGGGCGCGCATGGCCGGCAGGGCGGGGTCCAGCCCCTGGGCCAGCAGGGCGCGCACCTCCTCCACGGCGCCGCCCGCCAGCATGGCGTGCCAGCGCGCCGCGATGGCCTGCCGCAGCGCGTCACGCGGCGGGTCCAGCCGCAGCACGCGGAAGCGGTGCGGCGCCGGCGGCAGGGCCGGGGCCTGGCGCTGCC
>JBEQBS010000246.1:0-5196 GCA_041639675.1 Rubritepida sp.
GCTTTCGTCGCCGGCGCGCTGGTGGTGTGGTGCGCGCATTGGCGCATGCGCCGCCGCCTGGCCCAGCTGGAGCAGGCGGCGCGGCTGATGGAGGCCGAGATCGCCTCGCGCGAGGCCAAGGCATGATCGCACGCCCCGCCGGCCCGGCCGGCCGGCTGATCGTGGCGCTGGACGTGCCGGGGTCGGCGCGCGCCGCCGCCCTGGCCGCGCAGGTGGCGCCGCATGCCGGCCTGGTGAAGCTGGGGCTGGAGCTCTTCTGCGCCGAAGGCCCGCCCGCCCTGGCCGCGGTGGGCGCGCATGCGCCGGTCTTCCTCGACCTCAAGCTGCACGACATCCCCAACACCGTGGCTGGCGCCGTGCGCGCGCTGGCGCCGCTGGGCGCGGCGATGCTGACGCTGCATGCCGGCGGCGGCCCGGCGATGATCGCCGCGGCGCGCGAGGCCGCCGAGGCCGCAGGGCCGGCGCGGCCGATGCTGCTGGCGGTGACGGTGCTGACCAGCATGGACGCCGCCACGCTGCACGGCATCGGCGTGGCCGGCGGCCCGGCGCAGCAGGTGCTGCGGCTGGCGCGCATGGCGATGGATTCCGGCGCCGACGGCCTGGTGTGCTCGCCGCGCGAGGTCGCGCTGATCCGCGATGCGCTGGGCGATGGCCCGGCCCTGGTGGTGCCCGGCATCCGCCCCGCCGGCGCCGCCCTGGGCGACCAGAGCCGGGTGGCGACGCCGGAGGAGGCGGTGCGCGACGGCGCCGACTGGATCGTGGTCGGCCGGCCCGTCACCGGCGCGGCCGACCCCGCAGCGGCGGCGCGCGCCATCGCGGAGAGCCTGCCGAAGTGACGCTGGTGAAGATCTGCGGCCTCACCGACGCGGCCGCGCTGGCGGCGGCGCGGGGCGCGGATTTCGTGGGCTTCGTGTTTTTTCCACCCTCGCCGCGCGCGGTGACGCCGGACCAGGCCATCGCCCTGGCCGCCCAGGCGCCGGATGGGGCGCGGCGGGTGGGGCTCTTCGTGGATGCCGATGACGCGCTGATCGAGGCCGCGCTGCCGGCGCTGGACGTGATCCAGCTGCATGGGAGCGAGGACCCGGGGCGGGTGGCGGAGGTGCGGGCGCGCTTCGGCCGGCCGGTGATGAAGGCCATCGGCATCGGCGGGGCAGGGGACCTGGCGCAGGTGGCGCGCTTCGCCCCGGTGGCGGACATGCTGCTGCTGGATGCCAAGCCCGCCGCGCTGCCCGGCGGCAATGGCCATTCCTTCGACTGGGCGCTGCCAAGGCGCGTGGACATCCCGCGCCCCTGGCTGCTGGCGGGCGGGCTGACGCCGGCCAACGTGGTGCAGGCGCTGGCGGAAAGCGGCGCGCCGGGGGTGGATGTATCCTCCGGCGTGGAGGCGGCGCGGGGCGTGAAGGACCCCGCGAAGGTGGCGGCCTTCGTGGCGGCAGCGAAGCAGCCGGGCTGACTCGCGGGCCGTCCCCGGCTAAGAGCCACGGCTGAACGCCGCGACACGGAAGCGCCCCACGTGACCCTGCCCAACACCCTGAAATCCGGCCCCGATGCCTCGGGCAAGTTCGGCGGCTTCGGCGGCCGCTTCGTGGCCGAGACGCTGATGCCCCTGATCCTGGAGGTGGAGGCCGCCTATGCCGCGGCGAAGGCTGACCCCGCCTTCGACGCGGAATGGCGCCGGCTGCTGAAGGATTATGTCGGCCGCCCCAGCCCGCTGTGGTTCGCCGGGCGCATCACCCAGCATTGCGGTGGGGCGAAGGTCTATTTCAAGCGCGACGAGCTGAACCACACCGGCGCGCACAAGATCAACGCCGTGCTGGGCCAGATCCTGCTGGCGAAGCGCATGGGCAAGCGCCGCATCATCGCCGAGACGGGGGCCGGGCAGCACGGCGTGGCCACCGCCACGGCCTGCGCCCTGTTCAACCTGCCCTGCACCGTCTTCATGGGCGCCACCGACGTGGCGCGCCAGCAGCCCAACGTCTTCCGCATGAAGCTGCTGGGGGCGGAGGTGGTGGCGGTGGAATCGGGTGCGGCCACGCTGAAGGACGCGATGAACGAGGCGCTGCGCCACTGGGTGGCGAATGTCGAGGACACCTACTACTGCATCGGCACCGTGGCCGGCCCGCACCCCTACCCGGCCATGGTGCGCGACTTCCAGAGCATCATCGGCGAGGAGCTGCGCTGGCAGATGCAGCAGGCCGAGGGCCGCCTGCCGGACCTGCTGGTGGCCGCGATCGGCGGCGGCTCCAACGCCATGGGCCTGTTCTTCCCCTTCCTGGACGACCCTTCGGTGCGGATGCACGGCGTCGAGGCCGGCGGGCATGGGGTGGAGGTGCCCAACGGCCATGCCGCGTCGCTGACCGGCGGGCGGCCCGGCGTGCTGCACGGCAACCGCACCTACCTGCTGCAGGACGCCCAGGGGCAGATCCTGGAAGGGCACAGCATCAGCGCCGGGCTGGACTACCCCGGCGTGGGGCCGGAGCATTCCTGGCTGCATGAGATCGGCCGCGTGGAATACGTGAACGCGACGGACGGGGAGGCGCTGGACGCCTTCCAGCTCTGCTCGCGGCTGGAGGGCATCATCCCGGCGCTGGAGCCGGCGCATGCCCTGGCGCATGTGCTGCGCGTGGCGCCGAAGATGGCGCCGGACGACATCATCGTGATGAACATGTGCGGCCGGGGCGACAAGGACATCTTCGCGGTGGCCGAGCGCCTGGGGGTGAAGCTGTGAGCGGCCTGCTGAACGAAGCCCCGCAGGGCCTGGCGCGCGCCGCCGGCGGGGGCCGCATCGCCGCCCGCTTCGCCGCGCTGAAGGCGCAGGGCCGCGGGGCGCTCGTCACCTTCCTCTCGGCCTACGACCCCGACCGCAAGACCTCCATGGACCTGCTGCGCGGCCTGCCGGGCGCGGGCGCCGACCTGATCGAGATCGGCATGCCCTTCAGCGACCCGATGGCCGATGGCCCCTCGGTGCAGCTCGCCGGCCAGCGCGGGCTGAAGGCCGGCGTCACCATGGCCGGCACGCTGGCCATGGTGCGCGACCTGCGCGCGGAGGACGACGCCACGCCCGTCATCCTCATGGGCTACCTCAACCCCATTCTCTCCTACGGCGCCGAGCGCTTCTGCACCGATGCGGCGGCGTCGGGCGTGGACGGCCTCATCGTGGTGGACATGCCGCCGGAGGAAGCCGAGGTGCTGGCGCCGCATGCGGCGAAGGAGGGGCTGGACATCATCCGCCTGGTAGCGCCGACCTCCGACGCCGCGCGGCTGCCGGTGGTGCTGAACGCGTCGTCGGGCTTCGTCTACTACGTCGCCATCACCGGCATCACCGGCACGCGCTCCGCCGACCCGGCGGCGCTGGAGCGCGCCATCCCGCCCATCCGCCAGCACACCGCCCTGCCGGTCTGCATCGGCTTCGGCATCCGCACGCCGGCGCAGGCGGCGCATGCCGCGCGCGTCTCGGACGGCGCGGTGGTCGGCTCGGCGCTGTGCGACGCCCTGGCCGCCAGCCTGGACGAACAGGGCCGCGCCAGGCCTGACACGGTGCGCGTCGTGCTGGACGCCGTGCGCGCGCTGGCCGAGGCGATCCGCGCATGAGCCTCTCGCCCGAGCAGCTCGCGGAGATCGCCGCCGCCCGCGCCGAGGCGAAGCCCACCCTGCGCCCGGTGAGCCCGGGGGCGGAGGCGGCGCTGTTCACGCCCCGCACCGTGCTGGAGACGGGCTTCGTGCGGCTGGTGGACTACATGGGCGATGACGGCGCGGTGGTGCAGGGCGCCCGCGTCTCCTACGGGCGCGGCACCAGGGCAGTCAGCGACGACCGCAACCTCATCCGCTACCTGATGCGCCACAAGCACACGACGCCCTTCGAGCTGTGCGTGGCCAAGTTCCACGTGCGCGCGCCCATCTTCGTCACGCGGCAATGGTTCCGCCATCGCACGGCCAGCATCAACGAATATTCGGCGCGATACAGCGTGCTGGAACGCGAGTTCTACTTCCCCCGCCCCGAGGACATGGCGGCGCAGAGCGCCACCAACCGCCAGGGCCGCGCCGAATCCCTGCCGCCGAGGGAGGCCGCGGCCGCGCTGGCCCTGCTGCGCGAGGATGCGTCGCGCGCCTATGACCACTACCTGCACCTGCTGAACGCGGATGAGGACGGCAGGCCGCTGGACGCGGCGCGCACCGGCCTGGCGCGGGAGCTGGCGCGGATGAACCTGCCCATCAACGTGCTGACGCAGTTCTACTGGCAGGCCAACCTGTGGAACCTGCTGCACTTCCTGAAGCTGCGCGCCGACCCGCACGCGCAGATGGAGATCCGCGCCTATGCCGAGGCGATGCTGGACATCGTCCAGGCCTGGGTGCCCACGGTCTTCGAGGCCTTCGCCGACTACATGCGCGACGCGGTGAACATCTCCGGCCCCGCCATGAAGGTCCTGCGCGCCCTGCTGGCCGGCGAGCCGGTGACGCAGGAGGGCAGCGGCCTGAGCAAGCGCGAGTGGCGCGAGCTGATGGAGGTGCTCGGGCGGTGACGCCCGGCGGCGATCGGTGGCGGTGACGCCCGGCAGCGAGGGGTCCCGGTGAGCCCGGCGGCCCTGCTCGACATCCTCGCGCGCTCGGACGCGCTGAAGCATGTCGGGCGCGCGGCCTTCACCGGCGCGCGGCGCGAAACCAGTGGCGAGCATTGCTGGCAGGTGGCTCTGGTGGCCGTGCTGCTGCACCCCCAGGCGCCCGAGCCGCGCCCGGAGCTCGGCCGCGTGCTGGCGATGATCGCCGCGCATGACCTGGTGGAGATCGAGGCCGGCGACACCTTCGCCTTCGACGATGCCGGGCTGGCCACGCAGCCGGCGCGCGAGGCCGCCGCCGCCCGCCGCCTGCCCGATGCGCTCGCCGCCCTCTGGGCCGAGTTCGAGGCGGGCGAGACGCCGGAGGCGCGCTTCGCCATGGGCTGCGACCGCCTCCAGGGCTTCGCGCAGCAGGTGCAATGCGGCGCCCCGGCCTGGACGGCGATCGCGCTGACGAAGGAGCGCTCGCTGGTGCGCATGGGCCCGGCCATCGCCCTGGGCGCGCCCTTCGCCGCGCCCATCCTGCACCTGTACGGGCTGGCGATGGAACGCGGCCTGCTGCGGCCATGAGCCTGCTGGTGATGGGATCGGCCGTGGCCGACATCGTGTTCCGGCTGGAGCGCCTGCCGCGCGAGGGCGAGAC
>JBEQBS010000247.1:0-5157 GCA_041639675.1 Rubritepida sp.
ACAAGATCGCCTTCATCAAGTCCAGCGTGACCGTCGGGGCGACCCACGACATCTCCATTCTCAAGCTCAACACCGGCGACCTGAATCCCGGCCGTCCGTCGCTGGGCGCGTGGCTCAGCTCTGCGCGGGGCCGCGCCCACCCGGCCCTGCGAATCCGTGCCGGCCAGGAGGCGCCCACGCGCATCGGCCACGGCGCAGGCGGCGTTGGGCAGGCGGGACAGCAGGGCCAGCACCCCGGCATCCGCCCCGGCCTCGCCGCGCCATTCCGCCACGCCCTCGGCGCCGGCGATGAGCAGGCGGGAGCGCGGCGCATCCCAGGAGAGCGAGGCGATGCCGCCGAAGGGCGTGCCGCCGGCCGCCCGCGCCTCGCTCACCGGGTCGGCGGCGCCGGGCAGGGCGGCCCAGCCCAGGCGGCCGCCCTCGTTGCGCGCCACGGCCAGGGTGCCGGCATCCAGCGCGTCCGGCTCGCGCGCCGGGCCGGCGGAGATGAAGCGGAACAAGAACCCGGCCTCGCCGAGTTCGGCCATGAAGACGGCGGCGCGGCCGTCGCGCGCCAGGGCGGCGGCGCAATCGGCCTTGGGGAAGCGGCCCGGCGCGCCGCGCTTCACCGGGATGGATTGCGGGTCCAGCGGGTCCAGCTCCACCAGGAAGCCGTGGGCGGCGGCATCCAGCCCGGGGATGCGCCGCGCCCAGGCGGCGGCATCGCCCTCGGCCAGCAGCAGGCTGTTCCACGGGGTGGCGCTGCCGCCGCGCACGGCCAGCACGCCGCGCAGGGCGCCGGAGGGGCCGCGGCACAGGGTCTGCGCCGTCAGCCGGCGGGACTGGAAGCCGCCCTCCACCGCGATCCAGCGGCCGCCCTGGCGCTCCAGGTTCAACAGCGAGGCGCCCTGCATCATCGCCGCCACATCCGCGCGGTCCACGCCGCCGGGGAAGGCCATGCGCGCATCCACCGTCGGGTGCGCCACGGCCAGCACGGCGCGCGGCACGCCATCGGCGGCGGCGGGCG
Organism: Rubritepida sp.; assembly: GCA_041639675.1. Taxonomy (GTDB): domain Bacteria; phylum Pseudomonadota; class Alphaproteobacteria; order Acetobacterales; family Acetobacteraceae; genus Roseococcus. The sequence goes on from JBEQBS010000247.1 coordinate 1,007, forward strand.
GCGCCACCAGGGCGGCGATGCGCGCATCCCAGCCGAATTGCGCGCCCGCGCCCTCGGCATCCACCGTGCGGGGGTCGAAGGGCGGCGCGTCGAAGGTCACGCGGTCGCCCCAGCGGACCAGGATGTCGCGGCGCCAGCCGGGCGCGGTCACGTCATCCTGGCGCACGGCGGATGTGGGGGCCTGCGCCAGCAGGAATGGGCTGGCGAGGAGCAGGCTGCGGCGCTTCATGTCAGGCGGGTTCCTCGATGGGCGGCGGGGCATGGACGCGCACGGGGGGCAGCGGGCCCTCCCAGGCTTCCACCCGCACCAGGCAGGATTGCGCCGATGGTCCCTGGCCGAGGCGCGAGGTGCCGATATCGGCGGTCAGCACGTTCGGGTTGCCGTGCACGCACAGGCTGCCCGGCACGCCGGGTTCCAGCGGGTCGAACCAGGCGCCGGTGGCCATCTGCGCCACGCCGCGCAGCAGGCCCTCGTTCAGCCGCACCCCGGCGAGGCAGGCGCCGCGGGCGTTGAACACCCGCACCACCTGGCCGGCCTCCAGGCCGCGCGCGGCGGCGTCCTCCGGGTGCAGGTGGATCGGCTCGCGGCCCTGGATCTTGTCGGCCGCGGCGATGCGGCCAGGGTCGAGCTGCGAATGCAGCCGCGTGGCGGGCTGGAAGCTGAGCAGGTGCAGCTCCTCCGGCGCGGCGTCCAGCAGGGATTCGCGCGGCGGGATCCAGGTGGGGTGGCCGGGGCAGTCGGGCAGGCCCATCGCCGCGATGGCGTCGGAGAAGACCTCCACCTTGCCGCTGGGCGTGTCCAGCGGGTGCGCCACGGGGTCGGCGCGGAAGGCGGTGAACTGGGTGTGCTCCTCGCCGGGCGCGATGGGCGGCAGCTCCACATGGCCGCGCTCCCAGAACGCGTCGAAGCCGGGCACCTCCAGCCCCTGGCGGGCGCAGGCGGTGGCGAAGCGGCCGTAGAGGTGGCGCAGCCAGGCGCCCTCGTCGCGCTGCTCGGTGAAGCGGGGGCGGAAGCCGCCGGCCTCGGCCAGGTCGGCCAGGATGTCGTGGTCGTTGCGCGCCTGGCCCTGTGGCGGGATGGCCTGGTGCATGGCGCGCACGAAGCGGTCGCGCGAGGTTGACGCGATGTCGTTGCGCTCCAGCGTGGTGGTCGCCGGCAGCACGATGTCGGCGTGGCGGGCCGGCGCGGTCCACCACGGCTCCTGGATCACCACCGTCTCCAGCCCGGCCCAGGCGCGCAGCAGGCGGTTGAGGTCCTGGTGATGGTGGAAGGGGTTGCCGCCGGCCCACCACACCATGCGGATGCGCGGCAGCGCCAGGCTGCGGCCGTCATAGGCCAGCGTGCCGCCCGGGTTCTCCAGCAATTCGGTGATGCGCCCGACCGGGATGTGGTCGCGGATCGGGTTGGGCACGCCGGGCATGCCCACGGCCGGCAGGGGCCGCCGCGGGTTGCCGATTCCGCCGGAGGAGCCGTAGCCGAAGCCCACCCCCTGCCCCGGCCTGCCGATGGCGCCGATGGCGCAGGCCAGCGCGACCAGCGCCCAGTAGGGCTGCTCGCCGAAATCGGCGCGCTGGAGGGACCATGCGGCGGTCAGCATGGTTGGTTCGCGCGCGCAATCCTCGGCCAGGGCGCGGATGGTGGTGGCCGGCACGCCGGTGATGCCCTCGGCCCATTCCGGCGTGCGGCCGGCCAGGGTGGCGGCGAAGCGCGCCCAGCCATGGACGTGGGTGGCGAGGAAGCCGCGGTCCTCCAGCCCGGAATCGAGGATGTGGCGGATCATCGCCAGCAGCAGCGCCGCATCGGTGCCGGGGCGGATCGGCACCCACTCGGCGCCCAGCGCATCCATCGTGTCGCCCCGGTGCGGCGAGACGTTGACGAAGCGCACGCCGGCCCGCGCCGCCTCCAGCATGTTGGGCAGGTAGGTCTGCGCCGCGGCGCCGCTGGTGACCTGGCCGTTCTTCTCGGCCAGCCCGCCCAGGCACAGCATCAGCCGGGCGTGGTGCGCGATGGCGGCCCAGTCGGTCATGCGGCCCAGCAGCACCTCCACATCGCCCAGGATGTGCGGCAGCAGCGCCTGGCCGGTGGCGTAGGAATAGGCGTTGACGCTGGCGGTGTAGCCGCCGCCCAGCGCCAGGTAGCGCTGGAGCTGCGTGCGCGCGTGGTGGAATCGCCCGGCGGAGCTCCAGCCATAGGAGCCGCCGAAGATGCTGCTCGCGCCGTGCTCCGCGCGGGTGCGCGCCACCTCCTCGGCCAGCAGCCGCGTCACGCGGTCCCAGGAGACGGGGATGAAGGCGTCGCCGCCGCGGGCGTGGCCGGCGCGACGGCCCTCCAGCCAGCCCTTGCGGATATGCGGGCGGTCAATGCGCGCGGCGCTGTGCACCGTCTCCGGCGTGGCGGCGATCAGGCGCGGCGGCAAGGGGTCGTGCGCGAAGGGCCGCGCCTCGACGAAGCGGCCGTCGCGCACCACGGCGTCGAAATAGCCCCAATGCGAGGCATGCGGCACGATCGTTTCCATCTCCGCCCCTTATGCCCTTCCTCATGCGGGCCGAACAGCTAGGATGCCCCGGACAGGAGAACCGCGATGACCCCGCCCCGCAACAGCACCGCCATGCGTGACGTCGCCTCGGTGCTGCACCCCTACACGGATGCCCGCGCCCACCAGAAGAACGGCCCGCTGGTCATCACCCGCGGCGAGGGGGTGCGCGTCTTCGACGACCAGGGCAACGCCTACATCGAGACGGTGGCGGGGCTGTGGTGCGCGGCACTCGGCTTCTCCAACGAGCGGCTGGTGGAGGCGGCGACGAAGCAGATGCGCCAGCTTCCCTTCTACCACGGCTTCACCGGCCGCACGCACGAGCCGCAGGTGGATCTGGCGGAGATGCTGCTGGAGCGCGCGCCGGTGCCCATGTCCAAGGTCTTCTTCGCCAACAGCGGGTCGGAGGCCAACGACACCGCGCTGAAGATGATCTGGTACTTCAACAACGCCACCGGGCGGCCGGGGAAGAAGAAGGTGATCTCCCGCCTCAAGGGCTATCACGGCGTCACCGTCGCTGCGGCCTCGCTGACCGGGCTGCCCTACAACCACAAGCTCTTCGACCTGCCGATCGCCGGCATCCACCACGTCGCCACCCCGCACCACTACCACGGCGCGCTTGAGGGCGAGAGCGAGGAGGACTTCGCCACCCGCCTGGCGGCGGAGCTGGAGGAGACGATCCTGCGCGAAGGCCCCGACACGGTCGCCGCCTTCTTCGCCGAGCCGATCATGGGCGCCGGCGGCGTCATCGTCCCGCCCCGCACCTACTTCGAGAAGATTCAGGTCGTGCTGCGCCGCCACGACGTGCTGCTGGTGGCCGACGAGGTGATCTGCGGCTTCGGCCGCACCGGCGAATACTGGGGCAGCCAGGCCTTCGGCATGGAGCCCGACATCCTCACCTGCGCCAAGGCGCTGTCGTCGTCCTTCCTGCCGATCTCCGCCGTCATGGTGAACCAGCGCGTCTATGACGGGCTGGCCGATGGCTCGGCCAGTTTGGGCACCTTCGGCCATGGCTACACCTATTCCGGCCACCCGGTGCCGGCCGCCGTGGCGGTGGAGACGCTGCGCATCTACGACGAGATGGACCTGGTGGGCCATGTGCAGCGCGTTGCGCCCGCCTTGCAGGACGGGCTGCGCGCCCGCTTCGCCGGCCACCCGCTGGTGGGCGAGGTGCGCGGCCGCGGCCTGATCGCCGCCGTCGAGATGGTCGAGGACAAGGCGGCGCGCCGCAACTTCGACCCCGCGCGCAAGGTGGCGCCGCGGCTGTCCAGGATCGCGGAATCGCACGGCCTCATCATGCGCTTCCTGCCCGGCGACGGCATCGCCTTCTCGCCCCCGCTCATCATCACCGAGGCCGAGATCACCGACATGCTGGACCGCTTCGGCCGCGCGCTGGACCAGCTGCATGTGGAGTTGCGGCGCGAGAGCATCGCAGCCGTTTGACCCGCGCCGCGCTCCCCCTCGCCATCGCGCTGGCGCTGCTGCCGGCGGCGCTGGTGCTGCAATCGCGCATCCTGGCGCCGGTGGCGCTGCTGGCGCTGCTGGCCGCCGTGGCCATGGGCTGGCGCGCCGGCTGGCGGCCGCGCGCCCTGCCGCGCCTGGCCTGGCCGGCGCTGG
>JBEQBS010000248.1:0-5111 GCA_041639675.1 Rubritepida sp.
CAGGTCGGGCAGGGTCAGCCCGCCCAGCAGGGCGGCCAGCTCCTCGCGCGCCGGGGCGGGCAGGCGCCCTTCCAGCCGGCGCAGGCGGCCGGCCAGGGTGGCGCAGGTGTCCTCGTCGGCATGGCCCAGCGCCACGCGCTCCAGCAGCGCCTCCAGGCTCAGGCCGGGCTGGCGCTCCAGCGGTTCGGAGGCGCCCTTGACGCTTTCCGTCACCCCCACCGCATCCACGATGAGGAAGCGGTCCTTGCGGGCGGCGGAGGGGGTGACGCGCCGCAGGTCCCCTTCGGCGATGATGCGCGCGCCGCGCCCGCGCATCTGCTCGAAGTATTGGGAGGAGCGCACGTCGCGCAGGAAGACCAGCACCTCCAGCGGTTTGATGTCGGTGCCGGTGGCCACCATGTCCACCGTGGTGGCGATGCGGAACAGGTGGTCGGTGCGGAAGGCCTGGATCAGCGCCTGCCCGTCGCCGGCGCGGTGGGTGATCTTCTGCGCGAAGCGGGCATCGGCGTCGAAGACCTCGCGCGCGATCTCCGTCACCGTCTCGGCGTGGCTGTCGCTCTGGCAGAAGATGAGGGTCTTGGGCACCTCGGCGCGGCCGGGGAACAGCTCGGGCAGGGCGTCGCGGAAATGGGCCAGCACGGTGCGGATCTGGTCGGGCACCTCCACGGCGCGGTTGAGGTCCTTGGCGGTGTAGGGCAGCTCCTCCTCCAGCGCGGCCAGGCGGCGGCGGCGCGTCGCGCGGTCGCGGTGGGGGATGGCCCAGCCGGCCTGCACGGTGCCGCCGCCCTCGCCCACCGCGGTGCGGATGCGCCAGACCTCGCCATCCACGTTCACCCCATCGGCGACCGAGCGCGCGAAGGAGTATTCGCTGACGGTGTTGTTGCCGAAGAAGGCGCGGGTGTGGGTGCCCGGCGTGGCTGTGAGGCCGACGAGGAAGGCGTCGAAATACTCCAGCACCTGGCGCCAGGTGCCGTAGATGGAGCGGTGGCACTCATCCACGATGATGAGGTCGAAGGTCTCGGGCGGGATGTCGGGGTTGTAGGCGACGGGGCGTTCGGCGTCGTCCATCGCGCGCTCGAAGGCGCCGCGCTCGTCCTCGGCCTCGTCCAGCTCCTGGCCGCGCAGGGCGGCGTAGAGGCGCTGGACGGTGGCGATGACGACCTTGGCGTCGCGGTCCAGCGTGCGGGAGCGCAGGTGCTGGATGGGGAACTCCTCGCGGAACAGCAGCCCCGTGCCGGTGGGGGCGAAGCCGTCGAACTCCTGCTTGGCCTGGGCGCCGAGGTTGGCGCGGTCCACCAGGAACAGCACGCGGCCCATGCGCACGGGCGGCGAGAGCAGGCGATGGGTCAGCGCGCAGGCGGTGAAGGTCTTGCCGGCGCCGGTGGCCATGGAGACGAGGGCGCGCGGCCGGCCGGCGCGCAGCGAGGCCTCGACGCCCGAGATGGCCTCGCGCTGGCAGGGGCGCAGCGTGGGGGCGTCGAGCGGCGGGAGCTGCGCCAGGCGGGCGCGCAGCGTGCCGGGCTGCGCCAGCAGGGCGCGCAGGGTCTCGGGCCGGTGGAGGGCGAAGACGCGGCGCGGGCGGGGCTGGGGGTCGCGGGCGTCCTGGAACAGCGTCTCGCTGCCGGAGGAGAGCCAGGTGAAGGGCAGCGGGTCGCCCCAGGGGTTGGGGTAGGTGGCGGGGGCGGCATGGGCGTAGCCCTGGCCCTGGGGCAGCACGCCCAGCAGGGTGGTGCCCTCGGGCTTGGCCTCCAGCACGCCGCAGGCGCGGCGGTCGAGGAAGAGGAGGTAGTCGGCGGGGCCGGTGGCGGTGTGCGCCTCGCGCAGGGCGATGCCCGGGCCGGCGTGGAGGTTCAGGGCGGCGCGGTCCTGCACGATCCAGCCCGCGGCGGCGAGGGCGGCGTCAATCAGGCGCCGGGCGCGGGCTTCGGGTGGGGCAGGGCCATCCATGCGCGGGAGGGTAACACGGGCCGCGCGGGAGGCGAGATGGAGCGGTTTTGGGGGCGTTACAGGGATGTTTACAGGGATGTAGCGCGATTCCGCGCCGACCCTGCCCACCTAACCCATTGAAAAGATTGGCGGACCCGGCGAGATTCGAACTCACGACCTCTGCCTTCGGAGGGCAGCGCTCTATCCAGCTGAGCTACGGGTCCGGCGCCGCCACGCTTACCGCATCACGCCGCCGGAAGGAACCCCCGGCGCGCGCCCTCCAGCGCCATCGCCTCGGCGATCAGCGCGTCCATCGCCGCGAAGTGGTCCTCCATGCGCAGGTGCGCCTCCGCCCAGCCGCGCGCCCCCTTGCCCAGGCGGCGGCGCAGGCGCGCGTCCTCCAGCAGGCCGATCGCCGCCTCGGCCAGCAGGTCGGGGCGCAGGGCCGGGGCCAGCATCCCGGTCTCGCCATGGGTGATGAACTCGCTCACCGTCGGCACGTCGGCGCCCAGGATGCAGCAGCCTGCCGCCATCGCCTCGCGCAGGCTCCAGGAGGCGACGAAGGGATAGGTGAGATACAGGTGCAGCGACGAGACCTGGAGGAGCTGCCGGAAGGCATCATAGGGGATCTTGCCGGGAAAGAACACGCGCGCGGGGTCCAGCCCGCCCAGCTCCGCCAGGAAGCGGTCCTTCCAGGAGCCGCCGCCGGGGCAGGCCGCCCCGTAGGAGACGCCGTCGCCGCCGACCATCACCACGTCCACGTCCGGGCAGGCGGCGAGGATCCGCGGCAGCGCCCGCATGGCGATGTGCGCGCCCCGGTAGGGCTCCAGGTTGCGCGAGACATAGGTCAGCAGCCGCCGCCCCTTGCCGGCGCGCCACACATGCCCGTCCAGCGCGAACTCCGCGGACTTGTCGGGGCGGAACAGCTCCAGGTCGGCGCCCTCGGGCACGATGCGCAGCTTCTCCCGCGCCCAGGCCGGGTAGGTGGAATGCTGGAAGCGCGTCGGCGTCTGGCCCAGCGTGGCGAGGTCGAGGCCGAGGAAGCTGGAGGCGTTGCGCATGCGCACGATGCTGCGCCGCTCATCCGCCATCGGGAATTCGGGGTCGAAGTTCACGTCCAGCCCGGCGGGGTCGAAGTGGAACTCGAAATAGGGGATGATCGGCACATCGGGCCACACCTCGCGCAGGTGCAGCATCTCGCCCCAGCCATTGTGGCCGAGGATGGCGTCGGGCCGGTAGCCCAGCGCCACCAGCTGGCGCGCCCGCGCCGCGACGGATTGCGCGCGCAGCATCGCCAGGTCGAACTCGCGCACCGTGGCGTCCGGCTCGCGGGCCGGCGGGCGGATCAGCGGGTATTCCATCTTGCGCACGCCGGCCATGGCGTTGCCGTTGGGCTGGCTGAGGAACAGCAGGTCGTGCCGGCCCTGCGCGATCAGCCGGCGCAGGTAGTGCAGGTACTGCCCCGGGAAGTTCTGGTGCAGGAAGAGCAGCCTCACGCCGCGCTCCCGCTGCCGCGCAGGCGCATCATCTCCCGCGCCTCGGGCACGCCCTCCATCGCCGCCTCGCCGATCAGGCGCCAGGCCTCCTCCGCGTCGCCGCCGCCCTCCAGGATCAGCCGCCCCAGCCAGTAGCGCGCGTTGAGCTGCCCGCCCTCCGAGGCGTGGCGCATCCAGGCGATGGCGCCCGCCGGGTCCTTCTCCCGCCCCACGCCCAGGTGCAGGCAGACGGCGTAGTTGAAGGCCGAGAGCAGGTCGCCCTCGCGGGCCAGGGCCTCCAGCCGGTCCGCCGCCTCGCGTGCGTGCTCGGTGTCGTTGCCGGCGGAGGAGCCGAGCCGCGCCAGGTCGGCCGCGGCCTCGGCGTCGCCGTGCGAGGCCGCGCGCTCCAGCCAGGCCATCGCCTCCTCCTGGCTCGGCACGGTGCCGCGGCCGTTGAGGTGGGCGAGGCCGGTGATGCGCATGGCGCGCACATGCCCCGCCTCGCCGGCGCGCTGGTACCAGGACAGCGCCTCGACGTCGTTGGCGGGGGCGCCGTCGGGCGGATGGGCCTGGAGGTCCCCGACCAGGGCGGCCGCCTCGCCATCCCCGGCCATGGCGGCGCGGCGCAGCCATCGCTCCCCCTCCACCGGCGCCGGCGCGCAGCCCCAGCCCTTGAGCAGCGCCAGGCCGTAGCGCGCGCAGGCGTTGCGCACGCCCAGCTCGGCCGCTTCCCTGTAGAGGCCCAGGGCGCGGGCCTCGTCGAAGGGCAGGGGGGGCACCGCCGCCTCGTACAGCGTGCCCAGCACGTAGAGCGCGGTGGGCAGCTTCTCCTCCGCGGCCTCGGCCACCAGCCGGCAGGCCAGCGGGGCATCGGTGATGCCGTCCAGCCCGTGCAGGCGGATCAAGCCGAGGCCGAGCTTGGCCGGCGCGTGGCCGGCATCGGCGGCCAGGCCGTACCAATGGGCCGCGGCGGCGTGGTCCCGCGCGACGCCCTGCCCGGTGGCGCAGAGCCAGGCGTAGAGCGACATCGCCTCCACCGAGCCGGCCTCGGCGGCGGAAAGGGCAAGGCGCGCGGCCTCGGGCGCATCGGCGTCGGCCGGGGCCTGGCCGCCGAAGAGGTGGGTGGCGTCGGAATGGCCCAGCCCGCGCAGGTGCAGCTGCGCCAGCAGCACCCGCGCCTCGACGTCGCCGCCCTCGACGGCCAGGGTCAGCCAGCGCACGCCTTCCGCCGTGCTGGGCGGCACGCCGCGCCCCGCCAGGTAGGCGCGGCCCAGCTCCCGCCGGGCCACGGCGTCGCCCTTGGTGGCGCGGCGGAACAGGCGCTTGGCCTCCGCTGCGTCGCGCGCGCGGGCATGGGCCGGGCTGGCCGGCTCCGCCCGCCCGGTGAGGTTGCGCAGCCAGGCGACGAAGCCGCTCAGCATCCGGCGGGAACCGCGCGCGGGGGGTGATTCCAGGCATCAGGCATGGGTATGAGCATGGGCCGAAGTTAACCGCCTGTCGAGTTCGCGGCCGCCAGATGCGCCGCCACCAGCGCCGCCTGCGCCCGCAATTCGGGCACGGCCGTGGCCTCCCACAGCAGGGCGCGGGTGGCCGGGCCCAGCAGGTGCAGGCCGGGCGCGACCTCCAGCGTCGCCGCGTCGGCCAGCAGGCCCAGCCCGTGCGGGTCGGCGCGCAGCAGCCCGCCGGCCAGCAGGGCGGCCACCAGCGGCT
>JBEQBS010000249.1:0-5085 GCA_041639675.1 Rubritepida sp.
CGCGTCGATTCGTTTGGCCTTCCAATTCCAGATGCAGAGCGCACTTTTCTCACCAATCCAAACCCGCTTCCCGTGTCGCGGTCGCGCACCACCGATTCCCGGCCATCCCCCAGCACCAGCCGCAGGTCGAAGCGGCAGCCGGCATCGGCGTTGGGCACCACGCGGAAGCCCTGCCCATCCGCCAGCGGCCGGTCCGGGCGCAGCAGGTTCGCCCCCCACTCGCCCCGCCCGGCGCGCGAGGCGTTCAGCACCGTCGCATCGGCGCCGGTGCGGTTGACGACGCGGAACCCCTCCTGCGCGGTGGCAGGGAAGGACAGGAGGAGACCGAGGACCAGGAATGCGCGCATGGCTGCCCATCTGGAAGCGCGGCCGTCCCCTGTCCAGATCACCTTGACCTTCCCCCAAGGGCAAGCACCATGGTCTATGCATGAGCATGATCGTCCCGATCGCCGGCATGAGCTGCGCCGCCTGCGCCACGCGGGTGGAGCGCGCCCTGGCCCCCGCCACGGTGAACCTGGCCGAGGAGACGGCGACCCTCCCCGATCCCCGCCCCTTGCCCGAGCTCGCTGCCGCCCTGGCCCGCGCCGGCTATGCCCTGCGCACCGAGGACCTGGAGTGGCCCATCGAGGGCATGTCCTGCGCCACCTGCACCGCGCGCGTGGAGACGGCGCTGCTGGCCGTGCCCGGCGTGCTGGAGGCCCGCGCCAACCTGGCGACGAACGGCGCCGCCATCCGCATCCTCGCCGGCACCGACCCCGCCCTGCTGGAAGCCGCCCTGTCCCGCGCCGGCTACCGCCATGCGCCGGAGCCCGACGCCGCCCCCAGCCGCTTCGGGCGGCCGGAAGCCGAGCTGCTGGCGGCCTTCCTCCTCGCCGCGCCCTTCCTGTGGGGCATGGTGGGCATGGGGCTGGGCCGGGACTGGATGCCGCCGCCACTGGTGCAGCTCGCGCTCGCCACGCCCCTGCAATTCGTGCTGGGCTGGCGCTTCCACCGCGGTGCCTGGGCGGCGCTGCGCGCGCGCACCGGCAACATGGACCTGCTGGTGTCGCTCGGCACCTCGGCCGCCTTCCTCTACTCGCTGTGGCTGCTGTTCCAGCCGCACGCCCACCACCTGTATTTCGAGGGCGCGGCGGCGGTGATCGCCTTCGTGATCCTGGGCAAGTGGCTGGAAGGCCGCGCCAAGTCGGCCACCGGCGCCGCCATCCGCGCCCTGCTCGCCCTGCGCCCGCGCACCGCCTTCCGGCTGGGTGCGGCGGACGCGGAGGAGGAGGTCCCCGCCGCCCTGCTGCGCCCCGGCGACCGCGTTTCCATCCGCCCCGGCGGCCGCGTGCCCGCCGACGGCACCGTGGAATCCGGCGAGGCCGGCGCCGATGAATCGGCGCTGACCGGCGAAAGCCGCGCCCTGCACAAGGCCCCCGGCGCCGCGCTGTCCGCCGGCACCACCGTGCTGGATGGCCGCCTGGTGATGCGCGTCACCGCCACGGGGGATGAGACGACGCTTTCGCGCGTCGCCGCGCTGGTGCGCGCCGCGCAATCCTCCCGCGCGCCGGTGCAGCGCCTGGTGGACCGCGTCTCGGCGGTCTTCGTGCCGGTGGTGATCGCCCTGGCCGTGCTCGCCTTCGCCGGCTGGCTGCTGGCCGGCGCCGCGCCGGGCGATGCGCTCCTCCCGGCCATCGCCGTGCTGGTGGTGGCCTGCCCCTGCGCCCTGGGCCTCGCCACGCCGGCCGCCATCATGGCCGGCACCGGGGCGGCGGCGCGCGCCGGCATCCTGCTGCGCGACGCCGACGCCATCCAGCGCGGCGCCCGGCTGGACCTCGTGGCGATGGACAAGACCGGCACGCTGACCGAGGGCCGCCCGCGCTTGGCCGCGCACCACGCCGTCGACCCGCGCGCCCTGGAACTGGCCGCCGCGCTCCAGGGGGGCAGCGAGCACCCGCTGGCCCGCGCCGTGCTGGACGCGGTGCCGGCCCCGCCCGCCGTGGCGGATTTCCGCGCCCTCCCGGGCCGCGGCGTCCGGGGCGAGGTGGAGGGGCGCGCCCTGCTGCTCGGCTCCGCCCGGCTGCTGGCGGAATCCGGCCTTGCGGACCCCTTCGCCGCCCGGGCGGAGGCGGAGGCCGCGCAGGGCCGCACCCTGTCCTGGCTGATCGAGGAGGGGCGGGGCGTGCTGGCCCTGCTGGCCTTCGAGGACGCGCCGAAGCCGGGTGCGGCCGCCGCCGTCGCCGCGCTGCGCGCGCAGGGGCTGCGGGTGGTGATGCTGTCCGGCGACGGCCGCGCCGCCGCCGAGGCCATCGCCGCGCGGCTGGGCATCGCCGAGGTCGAGGCGCCGCTGCTGCCGGAGGACAAGCTGGCGCGGCTGCGTGGCTGGCAGGCGCAGGGGCTGCGCGTGGCCATGGTCGGCGACGGCATCAACGACGCGCCCGCGCTGGCCCAGGCCGAACTCGGGATCGCCATGGGCACGGGCACGGAGGCCGCCATCGCCGCCGCACCCGTCACGCTGCTGCGCGGAAATCCGGCCCTGGTCCCCGCCGCGCTGGAGGTGGCGCGGCGCACCCTGGCGAAGATCCGCGGAAATCTGATGTTTGCCTTCGGATACAATGCAGCAGCTTTGCCCCTTGCGGCGTTGGGCATGCTGAACCCGGCGATTGCCGGGGCGGTTATGGCAATGTCCTCCGTTTCCGTGCTCGCCAACGCCCTGGCGCTGGCGCGGTGGAGGCCGGCAGAGGAGGCTGCGCGATGAACATCGGCGAGGCCGCCGCGCAGAGCGGCGTGAGCGCGAAGATGATCCGGCACTACGAGACGCTGGGGCTGGTGAAGCCCGTGCGGCGCGCGAACAACTACCGCTCCTACACCCCGCAGAACGTGGCGGTGCTGCGCTTCATCCGCCACGCGCGGGACCTGGCCTTCCCGCTGGCCGAGGTGAAGCAGCTCCTCGCGCTGTGGCAGGATGAGGGGCGTGAGAGCGCCGACGTGCGGCGCATCGCGCTGGGCCATGTCGAGGCGCTGGAGGAGAAGGCGCGCTCCATGCAGGCCGTCGCGGCCTCGCTGCGCCACCTGGCGGAGCATTGCGCCGGCGACGGCAAGCCCGACTGCCCGATCCTGGACGACCTGGCCGGCAGCCGCCAGCGCATGGCCGCCGAGGACTGATCCCCGGCCGGGCCGGCGGTGGACGGGGCGCGTGGCGGCCGCCGCGCGCCCCGTCCGCGCGTCAGCTCAGCACGCCGAACAGCCACAGCAGGATGATGATCGGGATGGGGATGCCGATGAGCCACAGCAGGATGCCGCGCATGGTGGGGGTCCTTCCTCGGGCGGGATGCCCATGGCCGCCGAACGCCGCCCCGCGCCGCGAAGTTTCCCGCAACCGCAAGGCCGCGCCCGCGTTCATGGCAGCACCCGTTCAGGGTTGACCGTTGATGGAAGGACACAGCATGCGTCACCTGCTCCTCGCCCCGCTCGCCGCCCTGGCCCTCGTCGCCTGCGGCGGCCCCTCCGAGGGTCAGCGCGGCAACCCGCCGGGCACCGAGGCCTCCCGCGCGCTGGACCGCGCCGCCGGCACCAATGTCTCCGGCGCCTATCCGGCGCAGAGCGACGGCACCCGCGCCAACCCCTCGGGCACCGAGGTGTCGCGCGCCTTCGACCGCGCGGCCGGCACCAACACCTCCGGCGCCTATCCGCAGCAGGCAGACGGCACCCGCGCCAACCCCCGCGGCACGGCGGTGAGCCGCAGCCTCGGCACCACCAACCGCTGAGCGGCGGCTGACAGGCGAGGGGCCGGCTTCCGCGAGGAGGCCGGCCCCTTTCCATGCGCCATGCGGGCCGCCCTGCTCCTCAACCCCCGCGCCGGCCGCCTGGCCCGGATGGAGGCGCCCCGCGCCGCCATCGAGGCCGCGATGCGCGACGCCGGCTTCACCCCCCTGCCGGTGGGCGATGGCGAGCTGGACGCGCAATGGGAGGCCGCCCGTGCCGCCGGCGCCGAGGCCCTGTTCATCGCCGGCGGCGACGGCACGCTGCGCGGCTTCGCGGCCCGCCTGCTGGAGGCCGGCCTCCCCTTCGCGCCGCTGCCCGGCGGCACCATGAACCGCGTCTGCGCCCGGCTGGAGCTGCCCGAGGACCCGGTGCAGGCCGCCGCCTGCTTCCGCCCCGCCCCGGGCGAGGGGCTGGCGGTCGGCTTCCTCAACGGCGAGCCGCTGCTCTACCAGAGCCTCGTCGGCCGCCCCGCCCGCATGCTGCGCTTCCGCGAGATGCAGCGCGAGACCGGCACCTGGTGGCCGCTGCTGGCCGCCGCCCTGCGCATCCTGTTCCGCGCCCCCTGGAAGGATGTGGTGGTGCCGGTGGGCGAGCATTCCCGCGCCACCGGCCTGGCCGCCGTCGTCACCGTGCCCGCCCCGGGCGAGGCGCCGGCCCTGACCCTGCAACTGGTGCGCGCGCTGGGCCCGCTGGCGCGGCTGCGCCAGGCCTGGGCCTGGTTCCGCGGCCGGCTGGGCGAGGATGCCGGCGTGCTGACCCTGCACGCCCCGCGCCTGGCCGTGCATGGCCGGGCCCGGCGCATGCGCGTCTCGCTGGATGGCGAGATGCGGACCATGGCCCCGCCCCTGCGCTGGCGCCTGCGGCCCGGCGCGCTGCGGCTGCTCGCCCGCCGATGATCCGCCTGGCCCTGCTGGCCGACCTGCATTTCGGCGAGGGCACGCCCGCCGCCGCCGCGGCGCTGCGCGAGGACGTGTTGGCCCACGACCCCGCCGCGCTGCTGGTGGCCGGCGACCTGACGCGCCGCGCCCGCCCCGCCGAGTTCCAGGCCGCGCGCGACTTCCTGGCCGGCTTCGCCCGGCCCGTGCTGGTGGTGCCCGGCAACCACGACATCCCGCGCAACGATGTGTGGGAGCGCTTCACCAGCCCCCGCGCCGCCTGGACCGAGGCCGGCCTGCCCCTGGCGGATGGCGAGCTGGCGGTCGGCGGCTGGGCGGTGCTGGGGCTGGACAGCGTGCGCCGTGCCCAGCCGCACCTGGACTGGTCGGCCGGCGGCGTCTCGCGCGCGCAGCTGGAGGCGCTGCGCGGCCGGGTGGCGGCGATGGGCGCGCGGCGCTGCCTGCT
>JBEQBS010000250.1:0-5039 GCA_041639675.1 Rubritepida sp.
TCCTGCCGCTGGGCTGGACCAGCACCGCCAGCGCCACCCCGCACATGGCCACCGGGCGGGCGCGCATCATCGCCGTCTCCACCGCCACGCGCACGCCCTTCTTTCCCGAGGTGCCGACGGTGCAGGAGCAGGGCGTGGCGGAATTCGACCTGGCCGGCTGGGTGGCGCTGCTGGGCCCGGCCGCCCTGCCCGACGCCATCGCCGCGCGCTTGCACGCCGCCATCGCCGCCGCCTATGCCGACCCCGGCTTCGGGGCCCGCCTGGCCGCCATGGGCATCGAGCCCGATCTGCGCGACCCCGCCGCCACCCGCGCGGCGATGGCGCGCGAGGACCGCATCTGGGCCGCGGCGCGCGCCGCCGGCCACATCACCCCGCAGTAAGGACGCATCATGGCCGACCCCTCCCTCAAGGCCCGCTTCGACGCCGGCGAGTTCATCGCCGCACCCGGCATCTTCGACATGATCTCCACCAAGGTGGCGGATGGCATGGGCTTTCCCTGCCTCTACGTCACCGGCTTCGGCACGGTCGCGTCTCACCTGGGCGTGGCGGATGCCGGCATCGCCACCTACAGCGACATGGTGGGCCGCGCCGGCGCCTTTGCCCGTGCCGCGCGCACACCAGTGATCGCCGATGCCGACACCGGCTATGGCGGGCTGCTGAACGTGCGCCACACCGTCATGGGCTACGAGGAAGCGGGCATCACCGGCATCCAGCTGGAGGACCAGGAGGTGCCGAAGAAATGCGGCCACACCCCCGGCCGCCGCGTCATCCCGGCCGAGGAGATGGCGCTGAAGATCCAGGTGGCGGTGGAGGCGCGCCGCGACCCCAACTTCCTCATCGTCGCGCGCACCGATGCCCGCACCAGCCTGGGGCTTGAGGAGGCGATCCGCCGCGGGCGCATCTATGGCGAAGCCGGGGCGGATGTCGTCTTCATCGAGAGCCCCGAGAGCGAGGCGGAGATGGAAGCCATCTGCAAGGCCATCAGCAAGCCGCTGCTGGCCAACATGGTGGAGGGCGGCCGCACCCCCGTGCTGCCGGTGCGGCGGCTGAAGGAGTTGGGCTACGCCATCGCCATCTACCCGGCCGTCGGCTTCCTGGCCGTGGCCAAGGCGCTGGAGGATGCCTACGCCACCCTGCGCGACACCGGCATGCCACCCGCCGAATCCTACGGCTTCGCGCGCATCTGCGAGCTGATGGGCTTCCCGGAGGTGTGGGAGTTCGAGAAGCGGTGGGCGCGGGAATGATGCCCACCGGTCGGCTTGCCCGCAGCCAGGTTTGGACGCTCGATGCAAGCGTGCCGCTGCGCTTCGAGATCGTGGCCGACCAGACATTTTCGATTACCCGCATGGATGATGGTACGACCCTTGAGGTTCCACTGGCCGATCTGCCCGACCTGCTGCGGGCCGTGTCCGGGATCGCCGCCGCCGCGGGGAAGCGATCCCGCGGCGCACGAGAGGCGGAGAGGCTGCGCGACCGTTTCCCCAATGCCTATGCGCCTTGGTCGAAGGGGAACGACGACGCCTTGCTGGCTATGGTACGCCGCGGGGCGACGACCGCGGAAATGGCCCTTGAATTCGGGCGTCAACCATCCGCGATCCGGAGCAGGATTGCCAAGCTGACGGAACGACCAATGGGATCGAGCGGAGTGTAGGAATGACGGTTCGCACCCTCGTCTTCGACGTCTTCGGCACGGTGGTGGACTGGCGCTCCGGCGTCGCCCGCGAACTCGCGCCCTTCCTCGCCGCCATCGGCCGCGACGACCTCGACCCCTTCGCCCTGGCCGATGCCTGGCGTCGCCGCTACCAGCCGGCCATGGAGGAGTGCCGCGCCGGCCGGCGCCCCTTCACCCGGCTGGACGTGCTGCACCGGGAGAACCTGGAGGCCACCCTGGCCGACCACGGCATCACCGGCATCGCATCCGCCGAGCTGGATGAGCTGAACCTCGCCTGGCACCGGCTGGACCCCTGGCCGGACGTGCTCCTGGGCCTGCACCGGCTGAGGCGCCGCTTCTTCCTCGCGCCGCTGTCCAACGGCAACATCGCGCTGCTGGCGAACATGGCGAAGCGCGCCCGCATCCCCTGGGACGCCATCCTGGGCGCGGAGCCGGTGCGCGCCTACAAGCCGCAACGCGAAGCCTACCTGCGCACCGCGGAGCTGCTGGCGATGCGCCCCGAGGAGGTCTGCCTCGTCGCCGCCCATAATGGCGACCTGCGCGCCGCCCGCGCCGCCGGGCTGCGCACCGCCTTCATCCCTCGCCCCACCGAGCACGGGCCGGGCCAGGCGATTGACCTGGTGGCGGAAGACCCCTGGGACTGGGTGGCGACGGACTTCGTGGACCTCGCCGCTCAGCTCAGCTGAAGCGCCGCCAGCGCGGCCCGCCACGCATCGCGGCCGGGCGCGCAGAGCAGCCCGCCCGCATGCACCCGCGGCGAATAGGGCGCGCCGTCGAAGCGGGCCGAGTAACCGCCGGCCTCGGCATGCAGCAGCACGCCGGCCGCGTGGTCCCAGGGCATCATCCGGTTGTAGGCCAGCAGGTGCAGGCCCCCGGTCGCGGCCAGCCGGTATTCATGGGCGGCGCAGCGGAAGTTCAGCGTGCCCCCCAGCCGCGCCAGGCTGGGCAGCACCCGCGCCTTGCGGTCCGCGGCCATGTAGCCCCAGGAGACGGCGCCCAGCATCGCGCCCAGATCGGCCGCCGCCGCCACGCGGCAATCGGCGCGATGGCCGGATGGCGCCTCGATCCACGCCCCCTCCCCGCGCAGCGCGATGGCCGTGTCGTCGCCCATCGGGTCGTGGATCCAGGCGGCGATGGTCTCGCCATTCCACACCGCGGCCGCCATGACGCCGAAGAGCGGCGCGCCGGCCGCGAAATTCGCCGTGCCGTCCACCGGGTCGAGGACGAAGAGCAGCCCATCCCCATCCAGCAGCCGCATCGCCGCGGGGTCGGCGGCGGCGGCTTCCTCGCCGAGGATGGCGGCCTGCGGGAAGATCGCGCGCAGCGCGGCGGCGATGCGACGCTCGGCGGCCTCGTCCGCCTCGGTGACGAGGTCGAAGGCGCTGGACTTGGCGCGGATCTCGCCGGCCGCCAGCCGCCGGAAGCGCGGGATGATCTCGGCCCGCGCCGCCTCGCGCAGCAGGGCCGCGACATCGGCGGCCTGCCCGGCCGTGACCCTCACCGCGGCAGCTGCGCGAAGCGCGCGTGATCGGCCGGGGAGAGGCGCGCCGTCAGGCGGATGCCGTCCTCGCCATCCATGCGTGCCACCACCTCGCCATGGCGGTAGAGCCAGGCCAGCCGGGCGCCGTCCTCCGGCCCCAGCAGGTAGTCGCGCGCCACCATCCCGGCCGCCAGCCGCTCGTCCAGCGCGGCCAGCAGCGCCTCCATCCCCTCGCCCGTGAGGGCGGAGATGGCGATGGCGCCTTCCGCGCGCGCCGCCACGGCCTCGGGCCCGCCGAACAGGTCGGCCTTGTTCAGCACCTCGATGGTGCGGCCGCGCCAGCCGGCATCCAGCGCGGCGTTCGGGCCTTCCGCCAGCCCGTCCAGCACCGTCACCACATCCTGCTTCTGCGCCGCGCTGTCGGGGTGGGCGGCGTCGCGCACATGCAGGATGATGTCGGCGCTGGCCACCTCCTCCAGCGTCGCGCGGAAGGCCTCGATCAGCTGCGTCGGCAGCTCGGAGATGAAACCCACCGTGTCGCTCAATATCGCCTGGCGCCCCGATGGCAGCGCGATCTCGCGCATCGTCGGGTCCAGCGTGGCGAAGAGCTGGTCGCGCGCATAGACGCCCGCGCCGGTCAGCGCGTTGAACAGCGTGGACTTGCCGGCATTGGTGTAGCCCACCAGCGCGATGACCGGGTAGGGCACGCGCTCCCGCGCCTTGCGGTGCAGGCCGCGGGTGCGGCGCACCTGCTCCAGCTCGCGCTTAAGCTTGACGATGCGTTCGCCGATCAGCCGGCGGTCAATCTCGATCTGGCTTTCGCCCGGCCCGCCCAGGAAGCCGAAGCCGCCGCGCTGGCGCTCCAGGTGCGTCCAGGAGCGCACGAGGCGGGTGCGCTGGTATTCCAGGTGCGCGAGCTCCACCTGCAAGGTGCCCTCGCGCGTGCGCGCCCGCTCGCCGAAGATCTCGAGGATGAGGCCGGTGCGGTCAATGACCTTCACGCCCCATTCGCGCTCCAGGTTGCGCTGCTGCACCGGCGTCAGCGCGGCATCCACCACCACCAGCCCGGCCTTCTGCTCCTCGATGGCGGCCTTGACCATCGCCACCTGCCCCTCGCCCATCAGGGTGGAGGGGCGGCGGGCGCGCAGCGGGTGGATCGCCTCATGCACGATGGTGACGCCGATGGAGGCGGCCAGCCCCACCGCCTCGGCCAGCCGCGCCTCGGCGGCGCGGGGCATCGCCTCGCGCGGGGCGAATTCGAGGACGTTGCCGCGCTGCGCGCGTTCGTAGGGGAGGATGACGGCGCAGCGCATGGGCTGCGCCGCGGTCTCCTCACTCGTCCCTTGCAGGGGCCGGCTCCCGGTTCATGGTCAGCGTCGTCTCGCGCACCGGGCGGGTTTCGCCGGTCGCGGCCGTCTGGCCCGCCGCGACGCCAGCCGCCTGGGGGTCGAACAGCATGATGGGCGCGCCGGGCATCACGGTGCTGATGGCGTGCTTGTAGACCAGCTGGGTGTGCCCGTCCCGGCGCAGCAGCACCGAGAAGTTGTCGAACCAGGTGATGATGCCCTGCAGCTTCACCCCGTTCACCAGGAACACCGTCACCGGCGTCTTGCTCTTCCGCACGTGGTTCAGGAACACGTCCTGCACGTTCTGGGATTTTTCGGCCATGCGGCCTCCTTCCTCTTCTGTCTCGTTCGCGGAACGTGCCCGCCTCGACCTGCGGCGGCGAATGTCGGGGTTCTAGGCCGCCTTGTCCAGCGCCCTGACATGCGCGGCAAGCGCGCCGGCGTCCGGGAAATGCAGGTCGGGCGCGCAGGTTGCCACGCCGCCGTCATGCGCCGCATCCCCCAGCAGCACGGCCAGGCAGCCGGCCGCGCGCGCGGCCTG
>JBEQBS010000251.1:0-4977 GCA_041639675.1 Rubritepida sp.
CCCGTGAAGTGGAGCGCCAACCCGACACACTCGATGCCTCGCTGATGCGGCTGATGCGCGAACTGTTCGACCCGCTCGAAGGGGCGGTGGTGCGCGGCGAGATGGGCCACACGGCCTTGCGCGGCAATGGCTCGGTGATGGTGGTGCGCCTGCCGGTGCTGCGGCGGGACGGCGACGGCTTCGCCACGCTCATCCTCAATGGCGGGGCCGGCGGCTTCACCGATGGCCAGCCCTGGTTCGGCCGCCCGCTGGCCTTCACCCGCGGCAGCCCCCTGGCCGCCGCCCCACCCTTGGGCACGCAGACCGGCGCGCGCGCAAGCTGGGGCGAGGCGAGCGTGGAATACGGGCTGGGCGCGGTGCAGCGCCTGGGCGGGAGCGACCTGTTCGTGCATGGCGCCGTGACCGGCCTGGCCACCGGCACGGCCGGGCGCGACATCTTCCGCGACGGCGCGCGCGCGGCGCATGAGCTGAACCGCGCCCATGCCGGGCTGCTCTGGGCGCCGGCGGATGGGCGGGCGCGGGTGAACCTGTCCGTGGGGCGGCAATCCTTCACGCTGGAGGACGGCTTCCTGGTCGCCCGCTTCACCCAGCGGCTGAATGCCGGCTGGCTGCCCGGCGTCTATCTCTCGCCGCGCACGGCGGCCGAGCGCGCGGCGCTGCTGAACGCCAGCTGGGGCGGCTGGGTGCTGGACGCCTTCTGGCTGGAGCCCAATGCCAGCCTGGACATCCTGTCGCGCACGCAGCTGGTGGGGCTGAACCTGCGGCACCGGCTGGATGGCCACAGCCACGTGGCGGGCGGCATCATCCACGTCCCGCAATCCGACACGCGCTATGCCGTGCCCGGCGCCCCCTGGCCGGGTGGGCGGGAGGGGCTGACGACGCTGAGCCTGCGTGGCCGCTGGGCCGACCCGGAGCTGCTGCCCGGCACCTGGCTGGAAGGGGCGCTGGCGCACCAGTCCAACGCCAACGTCCCCATGTCGGCCTGGGCGGGCTTCGTGCAGCTCGGCCACCTGGCGCGCGGCCTGCCCTGGTCGCCAAGCCTGTCCTGGCGCTACGCTGCCTTCGGCGGCGACGACCCGCGCACCCGCCGCTACGAGCGCTTCGACGCGCTGTATTCCGGCGGGCTGGACGAATGGCTCCAGGGCCTCACCATGGGCAAGGTGCTGGGGCAGTCCAACCGCGCGGTGCACCGGCTGCGGCTGAACCTCAGCCCCTGGGAGGGGACGAACCTCACCTTCGACTGGTTCCTCAACCGGGCGATCGAGCTGAACAACCTGGGCGCCAACCCGGCGCTGTCCCGCCTCTCCTCGCGTGATCTCGGGCAGGAATGGCAGGCGGTGCTGCGGATGCCGCTGGGGCAGGGCCTCTATGTGCTGGGCGTCGCCGGGCTGGCGCGCCCGGGCGAGGCGCTGCGCGCGGCCGCGGGCGGCGGCGCGGCCTGGACCACCCTGCAGGGGCAGCTGTTCTGGAGCTTCTGAGCCGGTGCGTGCTACCGCCGCGCCGGCCCCAGCTCGCTCAGCGCCAGGTTCTGCTGCGCCAGCTCCGCCGCCGCGCTGTCGGGCGCCAGCTCCATCGCGCGGCGCCAATCGGCCTGGGCGCCCAGCACGTCGCCGCGCAGCTGCCGCAGGATGCCGCGCTCCAGCAGGCCCTCGGCATTGTCGGGGTCCAGCTCCATGGCGCGGTCCACCGTGGCGCGGGCTTCCTCCACCCGGTCCAGGTGGCGCAGGGCGGCGGCGCGGAACACCAGCGCCTCGGCGCGGCCAGGCTCGATGGCCAGCACGCGGTCCAGGTCCTCCAGCGCCTCGCGGAAGCGGCCGCGGCTGGCGAGGATGACCGAGCGGTCCACCAGCAATTCGGTGTCGAAGGGCGAGAGCGTCAGCGCCATGGTGATGGCGCCGAAGGCGCGGCTGGCCTCGCCGGCCATGCTCCAGGCCTGGGCGGCCTGGCCGAAGACGGCGGCGCGCGCCTGGTTGCCGGCGCGCGAGCCCTGGGCCAGCCGCTCCAGCCGCTCCGCCGCACGCGCGGGCTCGCCGGTGCCGATGGTGGCCAGGGCCAGGCAATGCCGCGCGCCCTCGCCGCCGCCGGTGGCCTCCCAGGCCAGGGCGAAGCGCTGGGCCTCGTCCACGTCGCGGCGCAGCAGGGCCAGGCATTCCTCGTATTCCGCGCCATCGGCGATGCGCGGCGGCTCGGGCGGCAGGGGCAGGTCGGGCGGGGCGCCCAGCACCACGCGCTCCGGCGGCGGGGCCAGCTGCGGCCAGAACCACCAGGCCGCGCCGCCGGCGGCGGCCAGGGTGCCCGCGAAGCCGAGCAGCAGGGGGAGGGGGGCTCGCACGCGCCCTCCCTAGCGCAACGGCGGATTCGCCGCCAGATCAACGGCATGGAGCGACATCTGCTGATCCTGGGGGGCGGGTATTCCGGCGCGGCCGTGGCCCGACTGGCGCGCGCGGCGGGCTGGGCCGCCACCACCACCACCCGTGGCGCCCCCGGCCCGGGCCAGGCGCGCTTCGACGACCCCGCACCCTACGCCCAGGCCACCCACCTGCTGATGACCGCCCCGCCCGGCGAGGCCGGCGACCCCGCCTGGGCCCTGCATGCCGGTGCCATCCGCGCCGCGCCGCTGGAATGGGTGGGCTACCTGTCCACCACCGGCGTCTATGGCGACCGCGGCGGCGCCGCGGTGGACGAAGCCACGGAACCCGCACCGGCGCAGCCGCGCTCCGTCCGACGGCTGGCGGCGGAGCGGCAATGGCAGGCGCTGCCCTGCGCGGTGGACGTGTTCCGGGTGGGCGGCATCTACGGCCCCGGCCGCAGCGCGCTGGACGACCTGCGCGACGGCACGGCGAAGCGGGTGGTGAAGCCCGGCCATGCCTTCGGCCGCATCCACCGCGACGACATCGCCCGCGCCTGCCTGGCCGCCATGGCGCGCCCCGATGGCCACCGCATCCTGCACCTGGTGGATGACGCGCCCGCCGAGCCGCGCGACGTGGTGGAGGAGGCGGCGCGCCTGCTGGGGGTGGCGCCGCCGCCGGAAACGCCGTTCGAGGACGCCGTCACCCGGATGAGCGAGATGGCGCGTTCCTTCTGGGGCGAGAGCCGCCGCGTGCTCAACCGCCGCACCAAGGCGGCGCTGGGCATCGAGTGGGTGTACCCGACCTTCCGCGAGGGGCTACGCGCCATCCTGGCCGAGGAGCGCGGCCAGGGTCTCGCCCAGCAGTGACAGGTCGCGCGGGGTGGAAAGCCGGTGGTCGCCACCCTTCACCAGCGTGACGCGCACGTCGCCGGACTCCAGCGCGGCGGCGAGGCGCAGCGCGTGCTGCCAGGGCACGTCCGGGTCGGCGTCGCCCTGCAGGATGCGCACCGGCGCCGTGACGGCGATGCGCCCGCCCAGCAGCAGGTGGTTGCGCCCATCCTCGATCAGCGCGCGGGTGATGGGATAGGGCTCGCCATATTCGGAGGGGCGGCGCCATGCGCCGTCGCGCAGGATGGCCGCGCGCACGGCGGGGGGGAATTGCGCCCACATCAGATCTTCCGTGAAGTCCGGCGCGGGGGCGATGCCGAGGAGGGCGCGCACCCGCGCGGGGTGGCGCAGCGCCAGCAGCAGCGCGATCCAGCCGCCCATGGAGGAGCCGACCAGCACCTGCGGGCCATCGGTCAGGGCCAGCAGCGCGGCCTCGGCATCCGCGGCCCAGCGGGTGATCGTGCCGTCCTCGAAGCGGCCGCCGCTGGCGCCGTGGCCGCTGTAGTCCATCCGCAGGAAGGGCGTGCCGCGCCTGGCGCACCAGCCGGCCAGGAACTCCGCCTTGCTGCCCGTCATGTCGCTGTGGAAGCCGCCCAGGAACACCACGCCCGGCCCGCAGCCCGGCAGGCGCCGGAAGGCGAGGGGGGTGCCGTCGGGGGCGGGGAGGGTGCCGGTCTCTTCCATGGGCGGGGCGATACCCGGCGCGCCGTTTCTGCGCTAGGACCGGCGGGAATGTCCCCTCCACCCGCCATCCTCCAGGTGCTGCCCGCCCTCGATGCCGGCGGGGTGGAGCGCGGCACGCTGGAGATGGCCGAGGCCATCGCGCGGGCCGGGTTCCGCCCGCTGGTGGCCAGCGCCGGCGGGCGGCTGGCGGCGGCGCTGGGCGAGGCGCATGTGACGCTGCCGCTGGCGACGAAGAACCCGCTGGCGATGTGGCGCAACGCGGCGGCGCTGGCCGATCTGGCACGGGAACAGGGCGTGGCGCTGGTCCATGCGCGCTCCCGCGCCCCTGCCTGGTCGGCGCTGTGGGCGGCGCGGCGGCTGGGGCTGCCCTTCGTCACCACCTTTCACGCCGCCTACAACGAGGGCTTTCCGGGCAAGGGGCTCTACAACTCCGTGATGGCGCGGGGCGACCGCGTCATCGCCATCAGCCGCTTCGTGGCGGATCACCTGCTGGCGCGGCATGGGACGGACCCGGCCCGGCTGCGCGTGATCCCCCGCGGGGTGGACCCGGCGGTGTTCGACCCCGCTGCCGTGAACCCGGCGCGCGTCGCGGCCCTGCGCGCGGCCTGGGCGGTGCCGGAGGGCGCGCCCCTGCTGCTGCTGCCGGCGCGCCTCACCCGCTGGAAGGGCGGGATGGTGGTGCTGGAGGCCCTGGCGCAACTGCCCGGCGCGGTGGCGGTGCTCCTCGGCGATGGCCGCCCGGCCTTCGTGGCGGAGCTGCGTGCCCGCGCCGAAGCCCTGGGCGTGGCCCTGCGCCTGCCCGGCCATGTGGGCGACATGCCCGCCGCGCTGCTGGCAGCGGACATCGTCCTCCATGCCAGCACGGAGCCCGAGGGCTTCGGCCGCAGCGTCATCGAGGCCCAGGCCATGGCCCGCCCGGTGATCGCCAGCGACCTGGGCGGCCCGCGCGAAACGGTGCGCCATGGGCAGACCGGCTGGCTGGTGCCCCCCGGCGACCCCGCCGCGCTGGCGGCGGCGGTGCAGGCAGCGCTGGCGCTGGACGCCCCGGCCCGCGC
>JBEQBS010000252.1:0-4965 GCA_041639675.1 Rubritepida sp.
GGCGGCGCGGGCCATGCGGGCGAGGATGGCATCCGGGCTCATGCTCACTCCCCCAGCAGGGAGCGGCGGGCGACGGCGAGCGGCGCCAGCACCCCCACCGGCGCGGTGGCGACCGTACCGGCGATGCCGCCGCGGGCGCGGGCGCGGGATTCGGTGCGCGCCTGCTCGGCCACCGCCTCGGGGGCGGGTGCGGCGGGGATGGCAGCGGCGGCGGGCGCCGGGGGCGGCGCCTCGACGACCACCGGCTTGGGGGTGCGGAATAGGCCTCCCATGGCGCGGGCATCTCCTTCTCGTCTCGGGTGCTCTCCCCGGTGCCTTCCTGAACGAAAAGGGAACGCCCGGGACGCGAGAAGCGGCCCGGGCGTTCAAGGTGACGTCAGGAGGGAGGGGAGGATGGCCAGCGGGCGCAATTCGCCCGTTGACGAGGCGATGATTAACCGGCCACGGTCATGGGAGTCAAGTTTTCTTTCCTAGACTCTGCGAGATTCTCCAGGGCCCGATACAACCCATGCGGAGTCCAGGCGAAGGGTGCCCCCGGGCCCAGGATGGCCCGGCACAGCGACACGCAACTGACGGGCGACAGCAGCAGCCGCCCGCCGCGGCCCGGCGGGGCAGGGGTGAAGGGCCCCAGCACGCGCAGCCCGGCGCGGCGGAAGAAGCGCGGCACGTCATGGCCCGGCGGCACCGCTAGGCGCGTCAGGACGAGGCGGTTGGTCAGCGGCTCGGCCAGGGTCCAGCCCGTGTCGTCGCGCAGGGCGGCGAAGCAGTGGCGGAAGCCGGGGCGCAGCAGGCGCAGCCACCAGTGGTCGGCGCGGCCGCTCCAGATGATGAAGACCTCGGGCTCGGCGGCGTCGCGCGGGGGGCGGATGCGCGGCGCCCCGCCGGCGGGTGCCGGCGGGGCGCTCGCATCCGGCGGGGCCGGGGGGCTCATCGCGGGAAGGGGATGATCTCGGCGCCCGATTCGGGCAGGGGCGCGGCCGGGGCGCCGGCGACGATGCCCTTGGTGCGCAGCGGCCATTCCAGGCGGTTCATCGCCTCGCGCCACAGGCGGGCGTCGCCGCGCTCGGCCGGGTAGCGCGGGTTGGGGGCGCTGCCGCGCTCGCCCCAGATGCGCATGATGCGGGCATGGGCGATCTCGATCCGCCGCTGGCGGTACAGCCGGTCCAGGCACTTGATGACGTCGTCGGGCTCACAGGGGCGGGCGACCAGGCCCTTGCCGGCGGTGATGCGCGCGCCCTCGCGCCGCGCCACCAGCGCCGCCATGGTCCAGAACCAGGCCTCCTCCGCCGAGGCGAAGGGCACCGCCCGGTTCAGCGAGCCAAGGACCGGGGAATGGCCGGGGCGGGGGGCAAGGGACATGGGCAGTCTCTCCATCATGGGTTCCGCCGCGGGGCGCTTTGGAACATGATGTGAACATAACCTCCGGTTGCAAAACCTTGCAAGCGTTAAAAGCAACATTTTCCTATTGCCTGCCGACGATGGGCCTATAAAGGTTCGGCGCGTGAAGCATGACGACATCTGGCGCGCCATCGATTCGCTGGCGGCCGAGAACGGCCTCAGCGCATCCGGGCTTGCCAGGAAGGCGGGGCTGGACCCGACCGCGTTCAACCCTTCCAAGCGCATCGGCCCCGATGGCCGCGCCCGCTGGCCCTCCACCGAAAGCATCGCCAAGATCCTGTCCGCCACCCAGGTGGGCATTGACGCCTTCGCCTCCCTCGTCTCCGGCCAGGCGGCGCTGCCCTCCGCCCAGCGCAACGCCGGGCGCGGGGTGCAGCGCCGCGTGCCGCTGATCGGCCTGGCGCAGGCGGGCAGCGAGGGCTTCTTCGACGATGCCGGCTTCCCCGCCGGCGCGGGCTGGGACGAGATCTCCCTGCCCGACATCCCCGACCCCAACGCCTATGCGCTGGAGATCGCCGGCGATTCCATGGAGCCCGTGCTGCGCGACGGCGACGTGGTCATCATCTCGCCCGCCGCGCCCATCCGCCGCGGCGACCGCGTGGTGGTGCGCACCCGCCTGGGCGAGGTGATGGCGAAGGAGCTGCGCCGCCTTTCCGCCAGGCGGATCGAGCTGGCGAGCCTCAACCCCGCCTATCCGGCCTATTCCTTCGAGATCGAGGACGTGCAGTGGATGCACCGCATCCTGTGGGCGAGTCAGTAACCCCACCACAGTTTTCCGCTCCGCTTCGCTGCGCGTAAAACCGCGGCGGGGGCCCCGGTGATGGGCGCTACATCCTGACATGACGGCTCATCCTGCCGCGGCGAAGCCACGGCAGGGCACCATGCCCCGCCACAGTTTTCCGCTCCGCTGCGCTGCGCCGAAAACCGCGGCGGGGACCCCGGTCTTGGGCGCTCCATCCTGGGATGACGGCTCATCCTGCCGTGGCGAAGCCACGGCAGGGCACCGCAGGGGGCCATCTGGGCAGGATGCCCCAGCCATGCCGTGGGCGGCAGGATGGCAAGGGCCGGTGCCCGCGCGCTGGGCAGGTTGCGCGTCGGGGCGCAGGGGCGTGGCCTGGCGCATGGCGGGGCGGCGGCGCGGCGGGTGCCGTGGGCGCGGCGCGCGGCCTATGGTCCGGCAATGGCCTTGCGCGGCGCCCTGCTCCATCTCCTTGCCCTCCTGGTGCTCACGGGGATGGACACCTCCATCAAGCTGCTGGCCGGTGCCTTCCCGCCGGCGCAGGTGATCGCGGCGCGCTTCCTGTTCTCGCTGCTCGCGGTGGCGCTGTTCATGCGGCTGTGGCTCGGCCGGGTGCCGTGGCGCTCGCGCGCGCCGCGGCTCCAGGCCATGCGCTCCATGGCGCTGCTCGGCTCCTCGCTGCTCTTCGCCACCGCGCTGTCGCGCATCCCGCTGGCCGATGCCACCGCCGTGGGCTTCGCCTCGCCGCTGCTCACCATCGCGCTCGCCGCGCTGGTGCTGAAGGAGCGCGTGGAGCCGGTGCGCTGGCTGGGGGTGGCGGTCGGCTTCCTCGGCGTCATGGTGGCGCTGCGGCCGCCCTTCCTCACCGGCGCCGTGCCGGACTGGGGCTACCTGCTGCCGCTGGGCACGGCGCTGGGCTTTGCCTTCTACCAGATCCTCACCCGGCGCCTGGCGCTGCTGGAGGACCCGCGCGTCACCATCCTGCACACCGGCCTGGCCGGCACGCTGGCGGCCTCGCTGCTCATGCCGCTGGTCTTCGTGCCGCCCACGGCGGCGCAATGGGCCATGCTGGCCGGGGTGGGGCTGCTGGGCGCGCTGGGGCACGGGCTGATGGTGCTGGCCTATTCCCGCGCCCCGGCATCGCTGCTGGCGCCGCTTTCCTACTCGCAGCTGGTCTGGGCGACGCTGGCCGGGGTGCTGGTGTTCGGCGACGCGCCGGATGGCTGGACGCTGCTGGGTGCGCTGGTGATCGCCGCCGGGGGCGTGCTGGCGGCCCTGCCGCGGCGCGGCGCCCCGTGACGCCGCGGCGGCCCGGCCCGCCGGACGCCCCGCCCGGACATGGCACGCTTGGAACTTGCGCCGCCCCGCCACCCTTGGTAACGGTCCCGCCCCGATCGGAAGGGATCAGCAACATTTCGACCTTCGGCCTTTCGGAGGGCGACCGCGCCCACCCCCGCGCCGCGCTCGACGCCGATTCGGTGCGCGACGCCTATCGCCGCTGGGCGGGCGTCTACGACCTCGTCTTCGGCGGCGTGTCCGGCTTCGGCCGCCGCGCCGCGGTGGATGCCGTCAACCGCCTCAGCCATTCCGCCGGCCGCCGCATCCTGGAAGTCGGCGTCGGCACCGGCCTGGCCCTGCCGCATTACCGGCCCGAGCTGGACGTGGTCGGCATAGACCTGTCCCGCGAGATGCTGGGCAAGGCGCGCGAGCGCGTGGCGAAGGAGGGGCTTTCCGCCGTCCATGGCCTGCTGGAGATGGACGCGGAATCCATGGCCTTCGAGGCGGGGTCCTTCGACATCGCGGTGGCGATGTTCACCGCCTCCGTCGTGCCGGATGCCAGGAAGCTCTTCGCCGAGATGTCGCGCGTGGTGCGGCCGGGCGGGCACCTGCTCTTCGTCAACCACTTCGCGGCGGAGGACGGCTTCCGCTGGTGGCTGGAGCGCACGACGGCGCCGCTGGCGCGCATCCTGGGCTGGCACCCGGATTTCCGGCTGGAGGACCTGCTGGACCGCGGCGCGGCGCGCATCGAGCGCGTGCAGCATTGCCCGCCGCTGAGCCTGTTCACCCTGGTCGAGGTGAAGAACCCGGGCTGACCGGCCCGCGGGTTCCCCGGCACCATCCGGGGTTCCGCGACGGCGTTTCCGGGCGCCGCCGGCCGGTGGCGCCCCTGGCCCCTCCCCAGGGGCGGCCTATTTCAGCAGCAGCATCAGCACGCCGAACAGCAGCAGCGCCACGCCCTGGGCCACCACGCGCCAGCGCATCAGCTTCTGCGAGGTTTCGGAGGAGCCGCCGCGCGCCATGCCCAGCAGCCCGGCGAAGAGCACGCCCAGCGTGGCCAGCATCGCCAGGGCGACGAGGATGGTGAGGAAGGTGGTCATGCCCATGATCTAGGCCCGCACCCGCGCCAGCGCCACCACCCCGCCCAGCCCCGCCAGGGCGCAGAGCGCGAATCCCGCCCCGTAGCCGCCCGTGAGCAGCACCAGCGCGGAGAAGCCCGAGGGCGCGACGACCATGGTGGCGGCGAAGGCGAAGCCCAGCGCCGCCGTGGCCGCCCCCACCCGGCCATCGGGCGCCAGCCGCGCCACCTCGCCCAGCAGCACGCCGTTCCAGGCCACGGCCGAGGCGCCCATGACCACGCCCAGGGCCAGCACCGCGGCTTCCGCCCAGCCCGGCCCGGCGGCCGCGAAGCCGGCGGAGGCGAGGGCGACCACGCAGCCCAGCGCCAGCAGCACCGGGCGCGCCCCCAGGCGGTCCGCTGCCAGGGCCCAGAGGATGCGCCCGGCCACCCCGCCGCCCTGGGCCAGCGCCAGGGCCAGCCCGGCCGCGGG
>JBEQBS010000253.1:0-4954 GCA_041639675.1 Rubritepida sp.
CCTGCGCGCCGCCGAGGCCGCGCTGCGCGCCGCCCTGGCCGGCGGCACCACCGCGCTGGAGCGCGCCGAGGCGCGGTTGGCGCTGGACGACGGCATCGCCCGCATCGAGGAGGCGCGCCTGCTGGCCGAGGGCGGGCTGGCGCTCGCCCTGACGGGCCGGGTGGACCTGCCGCGCGAGGTGGTGGAGCTGCGCCTGGCCTTCCCCTCCACGCCCGAGGTCGCGCTGCGCGCCGCCGGCCCGGCCATGGACCCGCGCCGCCTGCCCGAGCTCGGCGCCTGGCTGCGGCAGCGCGCGGGTCTGGCGCCCTGAGGGCGGGCGCGGCATGGTGCGCGCCATGCCCGACACCGCTGCCGCCACCCGCGAATCCGTCCTCCAGCGCGCCGCCGCCATCGCCGATTCCGGCCGGCTGAAGCAGGTGCTGGCCGGCCTGGTCGCCATCCCCTCCACCTCGCAGGATGAATCGGGCGCGCCGCACCTGGAACGCTACCTGCGCGAGGGGCTGCTGCCCTGGCTGGAGCGGCTGGGCTTCACCGTGGCCATCCACCCGAATCCGGAGGCGGGCTTCGGCCCCATCCTCACCGGGGTGCGCATCGAGGACCCGTCGCGGCCCACCGCGCTGCTCTACGGCCATGGCGACACGGTGCGCGGGCTGGAGGACCAATGGACCCCCGGCCTGGACCCCTGGGCGCTGACGGAACAGGACGGGCGCTGGTACGGCCGCGGCACCGCCGACAACAAGGGCCAGCACGCCATCAACCTGCTGGCGCTGGAGGCGGTGCTGGAGGCGCGCGGCCGGCTGGGCTTCAACGTGAAGCTGGTGATCGAGATGGCGGAGGAGCGCGGCTCGCGCGGGTTGCGCGAATTCGTCGCCGCCAACCGGGCCCTGCTGGCGGCCGACGTGCTCCTCGCCAGCGACGGGCCGCGCGTGGACCCCGCCCTGCCCACCATCGCCACCGGCACGCGCGGCACCTTCCATTTCGACCTGGCGGTTCGGCTGCGCCCGGGCGGCGTGCACAGCGGCCATTGGGGCGGGCTGACGCCGGACCCCGCGGTGCTGCTGGCGCATGCCATCTCCACCATGATGGACCGCGACGGCAAGATCCTGGTGCGCGGCTGGCTGCCGGCCGGCGGCGTGCCGGCGGCGGTGAGGGCGGTGCTGGATGGCTGCCCGGTGGGCGGCGGCGGGGAGGCCGCGGCGGTGGACGACAGCTGGGGCGAGCCCGGGCTTTCGGCGGCGGAGAAGATCTATGGCTGGAACAGCCTGATCGTGCTGGCCATGGTGTCCGGCCGGCCGGAGAACCCGGTGAACGCCGTGGCCCCCGATGCCCGCGCCCATTGCCAGATCCGCTACACGGTGGACGCCGACACCGCCCAGTTCGGGCCTGCGCTGCGCCGCCACCTGGACGCGCATGGGCTGGAGCGCGTGGCCATCGAGAATGCCGGCATCCGCATGGCCGCCAGCCGCACCCCGCCCGACCACCCCTGGGTGCAATGGGCGCGGGCGAGCATGGAGCGCAGCCTGGGCGGGCGGGTGCAGGTGATCCCCAACAGCAGTGGCGGGCTGCCGGGCGATGTCTTCGTGGACCACCTGGGCACGCCGCTGGTCTGGGTGCCGCATTCCTACAATGGCTGCAAGCAGCACGGGCCGGATGAGCACCTGCTGCCCGCGGCGGCGCGCGAGGGGCTGATCGCCTTCGCGGGCCTGTGGTGGGACCTGGGGGAGAAGTAGCGCCTATTCGATGCTGACCCGCGCCTCCCGCACCAGCGAGGCCATGCGCGCGCGCTCCGTGGCCACATAGCGCGCGAACTCCGCCGGATCGCTGCCCACCGGCATCGCGCCCAGCGCCTCCAGCCGCGCGCGCACCGCGGCATCGGCCAGGGCGTGGCGCACCGCGCCATGCCAGCGCGCCACGGCGGCCGGCGCCATGCCGGCGGGGCCGTAGAGCCCGTTCCACTCGTTCAGCTCGTAGCCGGGCAGGCCCTGCTCGGCCACCGTGCCGACATCCGGCAGCGCGGCCAGCCGCGTGGCGGAGGAGACGGCGAGCGCGCGCACCCGCCCCTCCTGCGCCAGCTGGAGCGAGGAGGCGACGGTGCCGAAGACGAAGGCGATGTTGCCCGCCACCAGGTCCTGCAGGGCCGGCGCGCCGCCGCGATAGGGCACGTGCACCATGTCCAGCCCCGTGCGGAACAGCAGCAGCGCCGAGGCCAGGTGCGCCGCCGTGGCGTTGCCCGAGGAGCCATAGGACAGCTGCCCCGGCCGCGCCCGCACATGGGCGATGAACTCCGCCAGGTTGCGCGCCGGGAAGTCGCGCGGGACGATGAGGATCTGCGGCCAGACCAGGATCTGCGTGATGGGCGTGAAGGCGGTGGCGTAGTCGAAGGGCAGGCCGCGCATCAGCGCCGGGTTCACCGTGTGGGCCAGCGCGTCCACCATCACCGTGTGGCCGTCCGGCGCTGCGCGCGCCACCTCCGCCGCGCCGATGGAGCCGCCGGCGCCGCCGCGGTTCTCCACCACCACGGATTGCCCCAGCGTCGCCGCCATGGGCACGGACAGCAGGCGCGCGGCCGTGTCCACCCCGCCGCCCGGCGCATAGGGCGCGACCAGCCGGATGGCGCGGGAGGGCGACCATTCGGCCTGGGCCAAGGCGGGCGTCGCCAGCATCGCCCCCAGCAGCGCGCGTCGCGTCGTGTCGGTCATCGCCCTCATCCATCCAGCCTGATGTCGTTGTCGCGGATCAGCGCGCCGGCCCGCTGGCGGCCTTCCGCCAGGAACTGCGCCATCGCCTGCGGCCCGTTGGCGACGATCTCCATCCCCAGCAGCGCGTGGCGCTCGCGCACCGCCGCATCCGCCAGGCCGGCATGGGCGGCGCGGGCATGCGCCTCGATGGCCGGCATCGGCGTGCCGGCGGGGGCGAAGAGGCCGAGCCATTCGTTGATGGCGAAGCCCTCGAAGCCCTGCTCGATCATCGTCGGCACCTCGGGGAAGGCGGGGATGCGGGTGGCGGTGGTCACGGCCAGGGCGCGCAGCCTTCCGTCGCGCACCAGGGGCGCTGCCAGCGGCGTGGTGTTGAAGGTGAAGGCCGTCTCCCCCGCCAGCAGCCCGGGGACCGACTGGTTGGAGGCGCGGTAGGGCACATGCGTCGCCCCCACCCCGGCGCGGGACAGGAACATGACGGCCGCGAGGTGCGAGACGATGCCGATGCCGGTCGAGGCGTAGGGCGTGCCCGGGTTGGCGCGCAGGAAGGCCACCAGCCCCGCCACGTCGCGCGCCGGGTGGTCGGCGCGGACCACCAGCAGGTTGGGCAGCAGCGCGAAGACCGTGACGGGCGCGAAGGCCGTGAGGTAGTCGAAGGAAAGGCCGCGCAGCAGGAAGGGGTTGGACATCTGCCCCGCGGCGTCGAACAGCAAGGTGTGGCCATCCGCCGGGGCCTGCGCCACCGCGGCGGCGCCGATGGAGCCCGAGGCGCCGGGCCGGTTCTCGATCACCACCGGCTGGCCCAGCGCCCCCTGCATGTGCGGCGCCACCAGCCGCAGCGAGGCATCGGCCGAGCCGCCGCCCGGCCAGCCGGCGACGATGCGCACGGGGCGGGAGGGCATCCAGCCTCCCTGCGCCAGGGCCGGCGTGGCGAGGGGCAGGGCGAGCAGGGCGCGGCGCAGCATGGGACCTCCCGGTGAAGCGGGGGCAGACTACAGGCTGCGGCGCCCTCAGCCCAGGGTGCAGCGGGGCTGCTGCGCCGTGCCCTGCACCACCAGCGTCACCGTGCGGTCCCGCCGCAGGGAGGTGGTGCAGCCCGGCCACTCGGTCGAGACCTCCATCTCGATCCGGCCCATCGGCGCGCCATCGGGCGTCAGCACCGGGACGCGGGCGCAGGCCCGCTGCCCGGGCGCGGCGTGCAGCCGGCTGCCCATGGTCCGCGACCCCTCCTGCGAGCTGTATCCGGTGAAGATCGCCGAGACCGGGACCGGCAGGCGGTTCACCAGGCAGGCCTCCACCGTGGAGGCGCGGGCCGGCGCGGCGGGGAGGAGGGCGAGGAGGAGGAGCAGCAGCATCGGCATGGCGCGACGATGCGCCCGGGCCGGTTAACGCCGCCTTGCCATCCCGCGCGTCCGGCGCCTGTGTGTGGCGTCCCGCGCGTGGCGCCCCACCCTGGGCGGCGCGGGCGGCCGGGGCCATGGGCTCGCCATGCTGCACCTCGACCTTCCCACCCGCGCCGACATCCTGCGCCTGGCCGCCCATCGCGGCGCCGCGCTGAGCATCCACCTGCCCACCACGCCGCTGAGCCAGGAGGCCGCCGCCGGCGCCACCGCCCTGCGCAACGCGCTGCGCGAGGCGCTGGCCGGCGCCAGCCTGGGCCGCGGCGAGGCCGAGGCGATCACGGAGGAGGTGGAGGCCGTGGCGGCCGACGACGCCTTCTGGGCGCGGCAGGCGCACAGCCTGGCGCTGCATGCCTCGCCCGCGGGCGTCGTCACCTTCCGCCTGGCCAACCGCCTCCAGCCCATGGTCCATCTCGGCGAGCGCTTCCGGCTGAAGCCGCTGCTGCGCGCCCTGGCCTTCCCGCATGCCGCGCATGTGCTGGCCTTCGGCAAGGGCGCGGTGCGGCTGGTGGAGGTGCTGCCCGGCGAGCCCGCCCGCACCGTCCCGGTGCCCGGCCTGCCGCGCGACGCCGCCGATGCGCTGGGCGCGGCCAGCCACGGGGCGCGCGACGGCCGGATGCGCTCGGGCGAGGCCAGCAGCGGCCGCGCCATCCTGCTGCGCCACGCCCGCGCGGTGGATGCGGCGCTGCGCCCGGTGCTGGCGGGCAGCGAGGCGCCGCTGGTGCTGGCGGGCACGGAGCCCGCGCTCTCGGCCTTCCGCGCCGTGTGCTCCTTCCCGCAGCTGGCGCCGCAGGTCATCGCCGGCAGCGCCGACGACCTGCCGGACCACGCGCTGGCCGAGGGCGCGCGGGCGGCGCT
>JBEQBS010000254.1:0-4949 GCA_041639675.1 Rubritepida sp.
CGGGCGCGCCGCCGCAGGCGCGGCGCGGATGCGCCCGCACGGCGCCCGCGGACGCAGGAAGGACCCCCGCGAAGGGCACGGCGCGCCGGCACCGCAGGTGAGGCGTCAGGGCCGCTGGAGGCCACCCCATCACCGGGCGTGGCGGCCCTCCTCCACCATGTGGCCATGCCGCCGCGGGTCCTTCAGGAACAGCACCGCCACCAGCGCCACCCCCACCACGGCGACCACGTACCAGGAGAAGCCGGCCTCGTTCCCCGCCGCCTTGAAGCGCAGCGCCACGTATTCCGCCGTGCCGCCGAACAGGGCGTTGGCGATGGCATAGGGCAGGCCCACGCCCAGGGCGCGCACCTCGGCCGGGAACATCTCCGCCTTCACCACGCCGGAGATGGAGGTGTAGAAGCCCACCCCCAGCAGCGCGAGCAGCAGCAGCGCGGCGGCCTCGGCGGTCGAACCGGCGCGGCCCAGCGCGGCCAGCATGGGCACCGTGCCCAGCGCCAGCGCCAGCCCCCAGACCACCAGCATGGCCTTGCGGCCCTGCGGTCGCTCAGCGCGCCCAGGATGGGCTGCATCAGCATGAAGCCCAGCAGCACCCAGGCCATCATCTGCGACACCGAGGCCACGGCCAGCCCCGCCGTGTTGACCAGGTATTTCTGCATGTAGGTGGTGAAGCTGTAGAAGGAGAGCGAGCCGCCCGCCGTCAGCGCCAGCACGATCAGCAGCGGCCTGGGGTGGCGCAGCAGCCCCAGCACCGAGCCGGCCTCCTTGCGCCCCGCGGCCTCCGCCGTCTGGGTCTCGTGCAGGGCGCGGCGCAGGAACAGCGCGACGACGGCGGCGGCCGCGCCGATGGCGAAGGGGATGCGCCAGCCCCAGGCGCGCAGCTCCTGCGTCGTCAGCGTCGCCTCCAGCGCCACGATCACCAGCACGGCCAGCAGCTGCCCGCCCACCAGCGTGACGTACTGGAAGGAGGCGAGGAAGCCGCGGTGGCGCTGGCTGGCCACCTCGCTCATGTAGGTGGCGGAGGTGCCGTATTCCCCGCCCACGCTCAGCCCCTGCACCATGCGCGCCAGCGCCAGCAGGACCGGCGCGGCGACGCCGATGCTCTCATAGGTGGGCAGCACGGCGATGAGGAGCGAGCCGGCGGACATCAGCAGCACGGACAGGATCATCGAGCGCCGCCGCCCCTGCCGGTCGGCGATCCAGCCGAAGATCCAGCCGCCGATGGGCCGCATCAGGAAGCCGACGGCGAAGACCGCGGCGGTGTTCAGCAGCTGCGCCGTGGCGTCGCCCACCGGGAAGAAGGCATGGGCGAAGTACAGCGCGGTGAAGGCATAGGCGTAGAAGTCGTACCACTCCACCAGGTTGCCGGAGGACGCGCCGACGATGGCGAGCGCCTGGCGGCGCAGGGGGTGGGGGTCCGGGGCATCCATGCCCCTTCAATCATTCCGCGCGCCCCACGGATGCAGGGCGCGCGGCGGAAATCGCTTCAGCGGAGCGGCAGCGGATAGATCAGCCCGCCCGCCGTCCACAGCGCGTTGATCCCGCGCTCCATGCCGATGCGCGAGCCCGAACCCAGGTTGCGCTCGAAGATCTCGCCATAGTTGCCCACCTGCTGGATCACCCGCGCCAGCCAGGTGTCGGGCAGGCCGAAGGGGGCGCCCAGCCCGGCCTCCAGCCCCAGCATGCGGCGCAGCTGCCAGTCGGGGTTGGCCAGGCGCTCGGGCAGGTTGGCGCTGGTCACGCCCAGCTGCTCGGCCCCGAACAGGCCCTGCACGGTCCAGAAGACCAGCACGCGGAAATCCTCGTCATTGGCGCGCACCCAGGGCGCCAGCGGCTCGGGGGACAGGATGTGCGGCAGGATGGACCAGGCCGCGGCATCGCGCAGGTCATAGGCGCGGCGGGCGGCGAGCGCCGAGCTGTCGGCGGCCAGGGCGTGGCATTCGCCGCCCTCCAGCGCCGCCAGCGCCGCCGCCTGGGTGTCCAGCCGCCGGGCGGTGAACTGCACGGAATAGCGTTCCTTCACCGAATCCAGCACGTCGCCGGCAGTGCCGCGCGCGCCCTCGGCCCCGGCCCAGCAGACCGTGCGCCCGCCCAGCTCCCCGGGCTGGGAGACGCCGAGCGCCACCGGGACCATCAGCCCCATGCCGTCGAAGAACACCACCGGGCCGGGGGTGACGGGGCGGCCGCCGTCGCGCGTCAGCGTCACGGTGGTGTTGCGGGCCACCAGGTCCACCTGGCGGGCCGCCAGCGCGTCCAGCGCGGCCTCGGGCGTGGGCTGGGGCACGAAGCGCACCTTGGCGGCATCGCCCAGCACGGCGGCGGCGACGGCGCGGCACAGGTCGGCATCCAGGCCCACCATGCGCCCGCCCGGCCCTTCGTCGGAGAAGCCGGGCAGGTCGCCGTTCACGCCGCACAGCACTTCGCCGCGCTGGCGGATCTCGGGGATGGCGGGCTGGGCGAAGGCGGGCGCGGCGAGGCCCAGCAGGGCGAGGCCGGCGGCAAGGACGATGCGCATGGGCGGGATGTTCCTGTTGGGTGTCAGCAGCCGGAGGCGACGATGCGGCAGGTGGAGCCGGTGGGGAGGTTGGCGCCGCACTGGCGCATCGCCTCGGCCTCCGCCGCCGGCTGGGTGGCGGCGCGGGCCAGCACGCGGTTGTTCAGCACCTGGGTCGAGGGGTCCGAGGTCATCGCCAGCGCGCGCGGATGGCGGGAGACGGCGAAGGCCAGCGCGGCGCACTGGTCCACGATCTCGCCCAGGAAGTGGCAGCGCACCTGGCCGGCGGCCTGCTGGCAGGCGCGGATGGCGCGCATGTTCACCTCCAGCCGGTCGGCCGCGCCATTGGCGAAGCCGTGCACGGCCAGCGGCGGCTCGGTGGCATAGGCCACGCCGAAGCGGCTGCCCTGCGGCGCGGCGGGCTGGGCCGGGGCGGCAGCCGCCGCGGCGGGCTGCGCCGCCGGGCGCGACGCCTGCTGCGCCATGCAGGACTGGAAGCATTGCGCCTGCGCCTGGGCCGGCGGCTGCGCGGTTCCGCCGCCGCATTGCGCGCGGCAGGCGGCCTCGTTCGCCTGCACCTGCTGCTGGGCGGCGGCATTGGCAGCCAGGGCGGAGACGGCCGCCAGCGTCTGGAAGCAGGGGCCGGAGCGCGGGGCCGGCACCAGCGCGCCGCAATTCACGAAGCTGGCGGGGGCGAAGCGCTCGGCAGGCAGCATGGCGCGATAGGTGACGCCATCGGTGCAGCGGATGTCCCAATAGGCGTTGCGGGCGCCGTCCAGCCCCGCCGGG
The DNA here is from genome assembly GCA_041639675.1 of Rubritepida sp. Taxonomy (GTDB): domain Bacteria; phylum Pseudomonadota; class Alphaproteobacteria; order Acetobacterales; family Acetobacteraceae; genus Roseococcus. The sequence continues at coordinate 3,281 of JBEQBS010000254.1, forward strand.
AAGGCCACCTGCACGGTCTGGCAGGAATTGCCCAGGGCGCGGATGGCCTGGTGGAAGGCGTTGCGCCGCTCCGGGTCCGGCCGGGCCATCATGGCGTCATGCCCCGGATTGCCGGATTGCGCCAAGGCCCCGCCAAGCGGCAGCAGCACGGCGAGGAGCAGCCCGAGGAGGGCGCGTGTGTGGCGTGGCATGCGGTGATCCAAATCTTCGCGCAGGAAGTGTGCACATCCTGCCGGAGTGGAAGGAAGCCCCGCGCAACTTCCGATGGAAAATTTCCGGCCGCCGGACCGCACCGCAACGGCCCGGGCACCCATCACCGCGCTTCCATCCCGCTGGCGGATCGGGTTAAACGCGGGCCATCTTTCGCCTGCCGGAGAGGAAACACCGTCCCGATGAACCGCCGTTCCGTCCTGGGCGCCGCCGCCGCGGCCGCCCCCGCCGCCCTGGTCGCCGCGCCCGCCGTCGCGCAGTCCAACCCCGAGGTGCGCTGGCGCCTGCAATCCTCCTTCCCCCGCAACCTCGACGTGCTCTACGGCACCGTCGAGCGCATCGCCAACCGCGTGGCGGCGCTGACGGAGAACCGCTTCCGCATCCAGCCCTTCCCGGCCGGCGAGATCGTGCCGGGCCTGCAGGTGCTGGACGCGGTGCAGGCCGGCACCATCGAGTGCGGCCACACCGCCTCCTACTGGTACATCGGCAAGGAGCCGGGCTTCGCCTTCTTCACCGCCGTGCCCTTCGGGCTGAACACGCGCCAGCTGACGGCGTGGTTCCGCCATGGCGGCGGGCAGCAGCTTTCCGACCAGCTCTTCGCCGACTACAACATCGTGGGCTTCCCGGCCGGCGACACCGGCGCGCAGATGGGCGGCTGGTTCCGCAACGAGATCCGCACGGTGCAGGACATCCAGGGGCTGAAGTTCCGCATCTCCGGCCTCGCGGGCCAGGTGTTCCAGCGCATGGGCGCGGCGCCCACGCTGACGGCGCCGGCCGACATCTACCCCTCGCTGGAGCGCGGGGTGATTGACGCCACCGAGTTCGTCGGCCCGCATGACGACGAGCGCCTGGGCTTCTTCCGCGTGGCGCGCTTCTACTACGCGCCCGGCTGGTTCGAGCCGGCGGCGCGCCTGCACCTGATGACCAACCGCCGCGCCTTCGACGCGCTGCCGCAGCAGTACAAGGACGCGCTGGCCATCGCCTGCGCCGAGGCGGACAGCGAGATGGTGAGCCGCTATGACCACCTGAACCCCATCGCGCTGCGGCGCCTGGTGGCGAACGGGGCGCAGCTGCGCTTCTATTCGCGCGAGATCCTCCAGCTCGCCTGGCGCAACAACGAGGCGCTGATGGCCGACCTGGCGGGGCAGAACGCCCGCTTCCGGACCATCTGGGACAGCTACCGCCCCTACCGCAACGAGCTGTTCCAGTGGTTCCGCGTCAGCGAGAACTCCTTCGACAACTTCGCCTTCACCGCCGCGGCGGGCTGACGAAGCGCGCCTTCGGGCGTTAGGCTGCGTGGCGCGGGCCGGCCGGCCCCGCCACGCATCACGTTTTCCGGAGACGACCCCATGGTCCGCACGCTCGCCATCCTCGCCCTGCTGGGCACCGCCGCCTGCACCAACCCCTACAGCGAGGGCCAGCGCGCCGCCGGCGGCGGGCTGATCGGCGCCGGCGCGGG
>JBEQBS010000255.1:0-4943 GCA_041639675.1 Rubritepida sp.
CCCCAACCAACCCGTCTCCAGGTCAGCCAAGACCCCGTCACCACCACCAGCACCTCAGCGCCACCTCAGTGACCACCTCGCCGCCGGTGAACGGGGATTTAGCGGGGGTGGGCCGATCCGTCAAACCTCTTTTCCATGCAAAAAACGCATGCCTCTACGCGGAGCCATTCGCGGCCTTCCTCATTGACGGGCCAGGAATCGCCGCGGCCCCTCCACCGAAGCCGCCTCCCCCAGTGCCATGTCGCGGCGCACCCGCGATGCGACGCCCAGCACGTGCCAGCGCCCACCCACCTCGGCCAGCAGCGGCCCGCCCGATGCCCCGCGCGTGCCGGCGCAGTCATGCGTGATGATGCCGCGCCCGGCCCCCAGCACGCGGCAGCCGGTGTCGGCCAGCAGCTGCTCCGGGCGGTCGGCCTGATAGCCGCCCAGCATCAACGGGGTCCGCTCGGCCGGCGACGCGGCGGCCAGCGGGAGGACAGGCGCGCGCAGCGGCGCCTCCAGCAACAGCACGGCCCAGTCGGTCGCGGCCGGCGACAGGCCGCCAGGCATGAAGCCGGGGTCCAGCGTGAAGTCCGCCACGCGGGCGTGGCCGGCATGGCGGCCGCGGTCATAGGCCAGCAGGAAGTGCACCGAGGCCGGCTGCACCAGCTTGCCAGTGCGCGCCACCAGGCAGTGCGCCGCCGTCAGCACCAGCCGCGGGGCGATCAGCGTCCCGGTGCAGCGCCCGCCCAGCTCGGTCTGCACCCGCCCCACCGACGCCCAAGGGGTGCGGCCCATCTCCACCGGGCGGCGGGGGTCGCTGCTGCCCAGGCCGGGCAAGGCGGGCTGCTGCGGCGACGAGGGCGGCTTCTGCGCCACGGCCGGGCCGGCCACCAGCGCCCCGATCAAGGCCAGGGCCAGCCTCATGCCAGCAGCTCCTCCACCAGCCGGGGCACTTCCACCCCTGCCGGGCCGCGGCGGTGCTCGGCGAAGGCGGTGGCCATCCGGCTTCGCTCCGTGTTGACCTCGATCGCACGCGCCCCGGGCGGGATCATGCGCACGAAGCCGGCGGCGGGCCAGACCTGGCCCGAGGTGCCGATGCTGACGAAGACATCGCAGCGGGCCAGCGCAGCCTCGATCGCCTCCATGTGCAGCGGCGTCTCGCCGAACCAGACGACGTGCGGCCGCAGGCGCCCCGGCACGGCGCAGGCGGGGCAGCGGCTGGCGGGGGCGATGTCCTCCTCCCACGGGCTGTCGGCGCCGCAGGCCAGGCAGCGGGCGCGCCGCAATTCGCCGTGCATGTGCAGCAGGCGGCGGCTGCCGGAGCGCTCGTGCAGGTCGTCCACGTTCTGCGTCACCAGCAGGACCTCGCCCCGCCTCCACTCCCGCTCCAGCCGGGCCAGGGCGTGATGGGCCGGGTTGGGGGCGACGCGCCGCAGCTGGGCGCGCCGCGCGTCGTAGAAGCCCTGCACCCGCGCCGGGTCGGCGGCGAAGGCCTCGGGCGTCGCCACATCCTCCAGCCGCACCTGCGCCCAGAGGCCGCCGAGGTCGCGGAAGGTGGCGAGGCCGGATTCCGCGGAAATCCCGGCGCCGGTGAGGATGACGAGGTTCAATGCCGGTGGCCGCCCCCCGGCCCGCGCGCGCCGGCGGCCTGGACGGCCAGGCTGGCCTGCACCTCGCCCGCGCGCTCGAAGCGCAGGGTGACGGGCACCGTCTCGCCCACCGCCAGGGGGCGGGTCAGGCCGATCAGCATCAGGTGCAGGCCGCCCGGCGCCAGGGTCACCGCCTGCGCGGGCGGCAGTTCGATGGCGGGCACGGCGCGCATGCGCATCACCTCGCCGTCGCGGATGTGGGTGTGCAGCTCCACCCGCGCCGCGGCGGGGCTGGCGGCGCCCACCAGCCGGTCCCCGGCGGGGGCGCGCAGCACCATGTAGCCGGCGCCGGTGGCGCCCTGCCCGGCCGCACGGGTCCAGGGGGTTTCCACCGAGACGGCGGGCTGGGCGCCGGCGCCGGCGGGAAGGACGGCGGCCAGGGCCAGGAGGGAACGGCGGTTCATCATCGGGATCATCCTACAGGGTTGCGGCGCGGATGTGGTGCGCCTCGATGCGGCCGGCCTCGCGGGCCAGCCGGGCCGCGGCGCGGGCGGCCAGTGCCGGGTCGCCGGCGGCGCAGAGCTCGTGCAGCCGCGCCAGCTCGGCCTCCAGCGACGGGCGCTCCGCGGGCGGGACGGCGAGGACGGCCTCCCGCGCGCCCTCCGTGGCGCCGCGGCAGATTTCCGTCATCGCGGCCTCCATCTCCGCCGGGTCGCAGGCCAGGGCGGGCAGCGCCAGCGCGGCCAGGAGCAGCATGGCGCGCATCAGCGCAGCGCCAGCGTGGCGGCGGGCTGGCGGGAGCCCGCCTCGCCGGACCAGTCGGCGCGGGCCCCGCCCTCGCAAAGCTGCGAGACGGCGAAGCGCAGCACCTCTCCCGCGCGGTCGGGCGTGCGGACCAGCATGACGAACTCCTCGTAATGGGCATCGGGAAGGCGGCCGCCGCGCCAGGCGATGGCGGCCGGCGCCTCGCGGACCAGCCCGTGCGGGCCGGGCATGGGCCGCGCGAGGGGCCGGATGTCGGTGGTGATCTCCCAGCCGGGCTTGGGCATGGGGCGGGCGGCGGCCACGCCCTCGGGCAGCGTGACCTCGATGGCCAGGGTGGCGGCGCCGGCGCAGCCATGCGGCACCGCGAAGGCGATGCGCGCGAAGGCATTGGCCGGCGCCTCGGCGGGCTGGATGGTGACATGCGCGGCGGCCGGGCGGCCAGCAGCAGCAGGGCGATGGCGTGGCGGATCATGGCAGGCCCTTTCAGAAGCGGTAGCGCAGCCCGGCGAAGGCGGCGCGGCCGGTGCCGGGTTCGTAGATGGCGGGATTGCCCGCCGCCACCGGCACCACCGAGGCGGAGGAGATGAAGCGCCGGTCCAGCAGGTTGCGCGCCTCCAGCGAGGCGGAGAGCCGGCCATCCAGGAACTCGGCCCCGGCGCGCAGGCCCAGCAGGGCGTAGCCGTTCGTGCGGGTGGTGTTGGCGTTGTCCACGAAGAGGCCCTCGGGCACCCATTCCACGTTGGGGGCGACCCAGGCGCCGGACGGGTGGCGATACCGCGCCTCGCCCCGCAGCAGGTGGCGCGGCGCGCCGGGCAGCTGGTTGTCGCCGAAGCTGGCATTGCCGTCGAAGCGGAAGTCGCTCCAGGCATAGGCGCCGCGCAGCGTCACCGCATCGCCCTCCGCCAGCAGGGAGCGCGCGGCGGCCAGCGTCCCGGCCAGCTCGATGCCCTGATGCACCGTGCGCGGCACGTTGCGGGCGAAGGCGGAGCCGGGGGCGGGGCCCTGGAGGAGCTGGATCTCGTTCTCCACCCAGGCGAAGTAATAGGCCGCCTCGAAGCCCAGCGGGCCGGCGGTGCCGCGGGCGCCCACCTCCGCGGTGCGGGCGCGCTGGTCCTTCAGCAGCCCGAAGCCGCCCAGCGGCACCAGTGCCACCAGGTCGGACAGGGTGGGCGGCTCGGTGCTCCAGGTCAGGTTGGCGAAGCCCTGCACCGTTTCCGTCGCCTGCCACAGCAGGCCGAGGCGCGGATTGGCGAAGTCGCCCTTCATCGCCCCGCCCAGCGCCGGGTTCAGCCGGTTCTCCGAGGCGCGGCGCACCGCCCCGCCGGAGATGCCCGTGACCACGGCGAGGCGCGGCAGGACCCAGAGGCTGTTCTCCACGAAGGCATCCAGCGTCTGCGCCGTGTCCCAGGCGGAGAAGGTCTGCGCGCCGCGCAGCCCGGCGAGGTTCACGAAGCGGCGGTTGTCGTTGGTGCCGTAGGCGAAGTTGGTGCCCGCCACCAGGCGGTTGCGCAGCCCCCCCAACTGCCCGTCCCAGGTGACGCGCGCGAAGCCGTTGAAATCGTTGGTCTGGTTGTCCACGAACTGGAAGATCGGGTGGTCGAGCTGGCGCGTGACCCAGGAGCCGCCGAATTCCAGCAGGGTGTCGGCGTCCAGCCGCACCGCGGTGCGGGTGCCGATGCGCGTGCTCTCGATGTTGCGCTGGTAGCGCAGCGCCAGGTTGGCGGCATTCGCCGCCCGCGGGCTGGACAGCGCCTGCCCGCGCGTCACCGCGCCCGGGATGAACTGGTGGATGCCGTTGTGCGTGAGGAAGATGCGCGTCTCGGCGTCGTCATTCCAGCGGTAGCCGATATTGGCGTGCAGCCGCTGGCTGTCGCCATGGCTGTTCTGGCGCCAGCCATCCTCCCGCCGCGTGGTGGCGCTGACCCAGGCATCCACCGGGCCGGACGCGGCCCCGTAGGAAAGCTGGGAGCGGAACAGGCCGGAGGACCCCGCCTCCAGCCGCACCTGCCCGCCCGGGCTGTCCCGGCCGGTGGGGGTGACGGCGTTGATGGCGCCGCCCAGCGTGTTGGCGCCCAGCGCGAAGGCATTGCCGCCGCGCAGCACCTCGACGCGACCGAAGGTCAGCGGGTCCAGCTCCTGGAAGTCGCCGGAGCCATCGGCCTGGTTCACCGGGATGCCGTCCTGCAGCAGGCGCACCCCGCGCAGGTGGAAGTTGCGGGCGAGGCCGGAGCCGCGGATGGAGAGGCGCGAATCCTCGCCCCATTTGGGCTGGGCGAAGACGCCGGGCACCCATTCCAGCATGTCGCGCATCCCGGTGCTGGCCGGGCGCTCCAGGAAGTCGCTGGCCGGAACGACGGTGTTGGCGCCGGGGGAGAGGCGCAGCCGCGCCTCGGCCTCGGCATTCGTCGGCGCGGCCAGGGAGGGGCGGAGGCCGGTGACGGTGAGCTCGGGCAATGTGGCGGTCTGCGCCCAGGCGGCGGGGGCGAGGGCCAGCAGCGGCAGCGCCGCGCGGATCGGGGACATGAGGCAGGATTTCCAGGCAGGAACGCGCGGCTGCGCCCGTGCGGGACGGACGCGCGGAGGGCGGGTTCAGGCCTGGGCGGGTGG
>JBEQBS010000256.1:0-4920 GCA_041639675.1 Rubritepida sp.
GTTCCTCTTCCTGATCATCGCCCTGGCGACCCCGGCGGGCCTCGCTGCCCAGGACGCGACCCTGGTCCCGCAGCCGTCGCACCCCCCGAGCGGGCCCGCGCCCCGCCCCGCCCGCCGCCCCCTCGGGCTGCGGCTGCTGCGGCTCGCCATCCTCGCCGCCATCTGGGGCAGCCTGGCCCTGGGCGCCGTCCTGCTCTTCTTCACCTGGGACCTGCCGCGGGCGGACGCCGCGCTGGCCACCCAGCGCCGCCCTTCCGTCACGCTCAACACCGCCGAGGGCGCGCTGCTCGCCACCCAGGGCGACCTGTATGGCGAGACGCTGCGCCTGCGCGACATGCCCGCCCACCTGCCCGCCGCCCTGCTCGCCATCGAGGACCGCCGCTTCCGCGAGCATTTCGGCCTGGACCCCGTGGGCATCGCCCGCGCGCTGTACCGCAACGTCACCGAGGGCGACGTGGTGCAGGGCGGCTCCACGCTGACGCAGCAGCTCGCCAAGAACCTGTTCCTCTCCGCCGAGCGCTCCTTCCGCCGCAAGGTGCAGGAGGCCATCCTGGCCCTGTGGCTGGAGACGCGCTTCACCAAGGACCAGCTGCTGGAGATCTACCTCAACCGCGCCTACCTGGGCGCCGGCGCCTGGGGGGTGGATGCGGCGGCGCGGGTGTATTTCGGCACCTCGGCGCGGCGGGTCACGCTGTGGCAGGCGGCCATCCTCGCCGGGCTGCCGCAGGCGCCCTCGCGCCACAACCCGCGCTCCAACCCCGATGGCGCCATGGCGCGCGGCCGCGACGTGCTGCGCGCCATGGCCGAGACGGGGGCCATCACGCCCCAGCAGCGCGACGCCGCCATCGCCGAGATGGCCATCCCGCCCCGCCCCTCCCGCCAGGGCGGCTGGTTCGCCGACTGGATCTTCGAGGACGTGCCGACGAAGTTCCCCGATTCGCGCGACTTGGTGATCCGCACCACGCTGGAGCGCCGCTGGCAGGATGCGGTGGAATCCCGCCTGGCCGCGCTGCTGGAGCGCGAGGGCGCCGCCGCCCGCGTCGGCCAGGGCGCGGTGGTGGTGGTGGACGCCAATACCGGCGCGGTGCGCGCCATGGCCGGCGGGCGGGATTTCCGCCGCTCGCCCTTCAACCGCGCCACCGATGCGCGCCGCCAGCCGGGCTCCACCTTCAAGGCCTTCGCCTACCTGGCCGCCATCGAGCGCGGCGCCGCGCCGGGCGATGCGGTGGCGGACACGCCGGTCAGCCTCGGGCGCTGGTCGCCCTCCAACGGGCCGTGGCGCTCGCGCGGCTCCATCAGCCTGGAGGAGGCCTTCGCCCATTCGGTGAACACCGCCGCCGTGCGCGTCATGCAGCAGGGAGGCGGGCCGCGCGCGGTGGCGGAGGCCGCGCATCGCCTGGGCGTGGAAGGCCGCTTCGGCCGTGACGCCTCCGTGGTGCTGGGCACCGGCGAGGCGACGCTGCTGGACATGACCGCCGCCTATGCCGCGCTGGCCAATGGCGGCCGGCGCGTCACCCCCTATGGCATGGCGCGCATCGAGGGCGTGGCGCTGGCCATGCCGGCGATGCCGCAGGTGGTGGAGCCGCAGCACGCCGCCGCCATGCGCCAGCTCATGGCCGCCACCGTGGCGCGCGGCACCGGCCGCGCCGCCGCCATCCCCGGCCTCGCCACGGGCGGCAAGACCGGCACCACGCAGGACTACCGCGACGCCTGGTTCATCGGCTTCGTGACGCTGGGGGGCGCCACCACCGCCATCGGCATCTGGCTGGGCAATGACGACAACACGCCGATGGAGGAGGTGAAGGGCTCCACCCTGCCGGCGCGGCTGTTCCGGGAGATCGTCGAGGCGGCGCGGGCCGGGGGGTAACTTCCATGCAGCCCTTGTCCTATGTCATGGCCGCAACACATTCATTGCGCCAGGGACACGGACATGGATCAGATCATCGGCGGCGGCGCCAACCAGCAGGACCCCATCAAGGACGGCGACCAGAAGTCCTTCATGAAGGACGTGGTCGAGGCCTCGCGCGAGGTGCCCGTCCTGGTGGATTTCTGGGCCACCTGGTGCGGCCCCTGCAAGACGCTGACCCCCGCGCTGGAGAAGGTGGTCCGCGCCGCCCAGGGCCGCGTGCGCCTGGTGAAGATTGACATCGACAAGAACCAGCAGCTGGTCGCCCAGCTCTCGCAGATGGGCCTGCCTCTGCAATCCGTGCCCACCGTGGTCGCCTTCGTGAAGGGCCAGATCGCCGACCTGTTCCAGGGCGCCCTGCCGGAGGGCGAGATCCGCAAGTTCATCGAGGGCGTGATGAAGGTGGCCGGCGGCCAGCTTCCGGGCGCCGACCTGCTGGCCGAGGGCAAGGCCCTGCTGGAGGCGGGCGACGCCGCCGGCGCGCTGGAGATCTTCGCCACGCTGGGCCAGCAGGAGCCCGAGAACGCCGAGGCCCTGGCCGGCCTGGCCCGCTGCCTGATGCTGCTGGAGGAGGAGGAGCAGGCGGCGCAGATGCTCGACAGCCTGTCCGACAAGCTCAAGGCCCATCCCGAGATCGCCGCCGTGCGCGCCGCCCTCGAACTCGCCAAGGCCGGGCGCGAGGCCCAGGGCAAGCTGGGCGAGATGCAGGCCCGCATTGCCGCGGACCCCGACGACCACGCGGCGCGCATCGAGCTGGCGGTGGCGCTGAACGCCGCCGGCCAGCGGCAGGAGGCCGCGGACGAGCTGCTCGCCTCCATCAAGCGGGACAATGCCTGGAACGAGGGCGCGGCGCGCCGGCAGCTGCTGCAATTCTTCGAGGCCTGGGGCCTGATGGACCCGGACACGCTGAAGGCGCGGCGCAAGCTTTCGGCGCTCATCAACCGGTGAGCCCCTTCCACCCCCTGCCGGACCAGCTGCCGCCCGAGATCGCGGTCTTCCCGCTCACGGGCGCGCTGCTGCTCCCCGGGGGGCGGCTGCCGCTCAACATCTTCGAGCCGCGCTACCTCGCGATGGTGGAGGACAGCCTGGCCCATGGCCGCATGCTCGGCATGATCCAGGGCGACGGCTCGAAGCCGCGGCGGGAGGATGGGGGCAGCGCCATCTTCTCCACCGGCTGCCTGGGCCGCCTGTCCTCCTTCGCCGAGACGGAGGATGGGCGCATGCTCATCACGCTCACCGGCGTCGCGCGCTTCCACGTGGAGGAGGAGCTGCCGATGCGCCGCGGCTTCCGCCGGGTGCGCGCCGACTACGCCCCCTTCCTTGCCGACTTGGAGCCCGAGACCCTGCCGGTGCCGCAGGCGGAGATCCTGGCCGCGCTGCGCCCCTATTTCGCCGCCCAGGGCATGGAGGCCAATCACGAGGCCATCGCCGCCCTTTCCGCCCCCGCCCTGGTGACGACCCTGGCCATGGTCTGCCCCTTCACCCCGGCCGAGAAGCAGGCGCTGCTGGAGGCCACCACCCTGCCCGAGCGCGCCTCCATCCTGCTGGCGCTGCTGCGCATGGGCGCGATGGGCGGCGAGCTTCCGCCGGGCGCGATGCCAAGCTAGAAGGCTTCCATGTCCGAGACGCCCGCCCCCGTGGACCCCAGGCTGCTGGAGATCCTGGTCTGCCCCGTCACCAAGGGCCCGCTGCGCTACGACCGTGAGCGCGGCGAACTGGTGAGCGAGGGCGCGGGCCTTGCCTATCCGGTGCGCGACGGCATCCCCATCATGCTGCCCGACCAGGCCCGCAAGCTGGACTGACGATGGCCCAGGCCGTCACCGCGCTGCGCTACCGGCGCGAGGCCCGCATCCTCGACGTCACCTTCGCCGATGGCGCGCAATTCGCGCTGCCGGCGGAGCTGCTGCGCGTCGAATCCCCCTCCGCCGAGGTGCAGGGCCATGGGCCGGGGCAGAAGGTCATCATCGCCGGGCGGCGGCATGTCGGCATCATGCGCATCGAGCCGGTGGGGCACTACGCCGTGCGCCTCGCCTTCGACGACCTGCATGACAGCGGCATCTTCTCCTGGAGCTACCTGCGCGAGCTGGGCGAGAACCAGCAGCGCCTCTGGGCCGACTACGAGGCGGCGCTGGCGCTGAAGGGGCTGAAGCGCGACCCGCGCTGAGGGCCGCGTGCTGCACCGCACGCAGACTTCATCCATCACGTGAGGAAGCGGCGAAACCGGGTGCCGCCTCCGCGCCTTGATTGCGCATGACCCGCGCCATCCTCCCCCTCGCCCTGCTGCTCCTCCCCGGCATCGCGCAGGCGGCGCGCGGGGATGTGCGCCACTTCAACAGCCAGCCCGACTGGTCCGCCGTGGTGGAGGTGATCGCGCCCCCCGCCACGCCCTGGCGCGTGCGGCCGGATGAGGCGCGGCCGGCCTTCGCCCAGCGCGCCCTGCCGGCGCGCAGCCAGGTGGCGGGGCGCTGAGGATGCGCCGCCGCGGTTTCCTGCTTGGCCTGCTCCTCGCGCCTGCCGGCGCCGCGCAGGCCGCCATCGGCGACGCCTCCGGCCTGGCCGGCAGCGCTGATCCGGCGCTGGAGGAGGCGCAATACGGCCCGCCGCGCGGCTACCGTGGCCGCGGCCGTGGCCCGCGCTGCCGGCTGGTGCGCCGCCCCGTTCCCATCCGCGACCGCTGGGGCCGCGTGATCGGCGAGCGCTGGGTGACGCGCGAGGTCTGCCGCTGGTAGGGCCTAGCCGCGCAGCGGCAGCCCCATCGCCTGCCGGGCGAAGGCGCGCTTGAGCGCCGGGATGCGGTCCACGGCGGCGATGCCCAGCCGGCGCGCCAGCCGCAGGGGGCCGATGTCGTTGCCGAACAGCTTCTCCAGCACGTGGGTCGCGCCGATCATCATCAGCGCGTCCGGCCGCCGCTCGGCCTGGTAGCGCGCCAGCAGGACGGGGCTGCCCGGGTCCTCGCCGCGCGCCTGCGCCTCGCCCAGCAGGCGCGACAGGGCAGCGACGTCGCGGAAGCCGAT
>JBEQBS010000257.1:0-4888 GCA_041639675.1 Rubritepida sp.
CAGGGCGGCACGCCCCTGCCGGCGGACTGGCCCGCCTGGCTGGAATCCGCGCCCGCCGAGCCCAGCGTGGTCGCGCAGCATGGCGCGCCGCGCGCGGGCGCGCGGGTGGTGCGGCGGCGCTTCCTCAAGCCCTTCATCGCCCATGGCAGCGTCGGCACCTCCTGCGCCGTGGCGCTGTGGGATGGCGCGGCGATGCGCGTGTGGTCGCACACCCAGGGCCCCTACAACCTGCGCACCGATCTCGCGAAGGCGCTGCGCCTGCCGCCCGATGCCGTGGTGGTGCAGCATGTCGAGGGCGCCGGCTGCTACGGCCACAACGGCGCCGACGACGTGGCGCTGGACGCCGCGCTGCTGGCCCGCGCCCATCCCGGCACGCCCATCCGCGCCCTGTGGAGCCGCGCCGAGGAGCTGGCCTGGTCGCCCCTCTCGCCCGCCATGCGCGTGGAGGTCGAGGCGCACATGGATGCCGATGGCGCGCTGCTGTCCTGGCGGATCGAGGCGCGCGGCAATGGCCATTCCGGCCGCCCCGGCCGCGCCGAGCACCCTTCCTTGCTGGCCGCGCCCCTGCTGCCCGGCGGCGCGCCGATGCCGGTCTCCATCAACCCGCCTTTGGCCGGCGGCGGCGGCCTCCAGCGCAACCTCGTCCCCGCCTACCGCCTCCCGCACCTGGATGCCGCCATGGCGCGCATCACGGAGATGCCCATCCGCGCCTCCGCCCTGCGCGGGCTGGGCGCGTTGGCGAATGTCTGGGCCATCGAGAGCGTGATGGACGAGCTGGCGGGCGAGGACCCGCTGGGCTTCCGCCTGCGCCACCTGGACGACCCCCGGGCTGCCGCCGTGCTGCGCCAGGCCACGGCGATGGCACGCTTCGAGGACCGCGCCACCCTGCCCGAGGGCGAGGGCATGGGCCTGGCCTTCGCGCGCTACAAGAACACCGGCGCCTGGTGCGCCGTGGTGGCGCATGTGCGGGCGCAGGAGCGCGTGCGCTGCCTGGCGCTGCACGTCGCCGCCGACCTGGGCGAGGTCATCAACCCCGACGGCGCGCGCAACCAGCTCGAAGGCGGCGCCATCCACGGCACCTCCATCGCCCTGCACGAGGAGGCGCGCTTCGACGCCGAACGCATCCTGAGCGATTCCTGGGATGCCTACCCGGTGCTGCGCTTCGCCGACGTGCCGCGCGTGGCGCTGCACCTGGCGCACCGCCCCGAGGACCCGCCGCTGGGCGCGGGCGAACCTTCCGTCGCGCCCACCATCGCCGCCATCGCCAACGCCATCCACGCCGCGCTGGGCCTCCGCCCCGACCGGCTGCCCTTCACGCCCGAGAACCTGTCCCGATGCTCCGACTGACCCTCGCCTCCACCCTCACCGACCGCACGCGCCCGCTGCTGGATGGCCGCGTGCGCATCCCCAATGTCGAGATCCAGCACATCCCCGGCGAGCCGGAGGACATCTTCCGCCGCGCCCTGCGCGACCGCGCCTTCGAGGCGACGGAGCTTTCCATGGGCTCCCACATCACCACCACCGCGCGCGGCGATGCGGCCTACATCGGCATCCCGGCCTTCCCCTCGCGCTCCTTCCGGCATGGCGCGGCCTGGATCCGCACCGACCGCGGCATCACGACGCCCAAGGACCTGGAGGGCCGGACCATCGCCCTGCCGGAATACCAGCAGACCGCGGCGCTGTGGGTGCGCGGCATGCTGCGCGAGCAGCACGGGGTGGACACGCGCTCCATCAGGTGGCGCATCGGCAGCGAGCGCATCGCCATTCAGCTCCCCCCCGGGCACGACGTGGCGCCGCTGGGCATGCCGCCCGAGCAGGCGCTGCGCGAGGGGGCGGTGGACGCCCTCATCACCCCCCGCCCGGTGGCGCCGCATCCGCAGGTGGCCCGCCTCTTCCCCGATTGGGTGAGGGCCGAGCAGGACTATCACCGCGCCACCGGCTTCTTCCCCATCATGCACTGCGTGGCGCTGCGCAAGGACGTGGCGGCGGCCCATCCCTGGCTGCCGGTGACGCTGTTCCGCGCCTTCGCCGAGGCGCGCCGCCTGGCGCTGGAGGAGCTGCGGCTGACCAACGTGCTGCGCGCTTCCCTGCCCTGGATCGCCGCCGCCGCGGCCGAGCAGGCGGAGATCATGGGCGGCGACCCCTGGCCGATCGGCTTCGGGCGCAACCGCGACGAGATCGCCGCCATGACGCGCTACGCCCTGGCGGATGGCCTCGCTTCGCGCGAGGTGCCGCCGGAGGAGCTGTTCCACCCATCCACGCTGGCGGAGGCCGCATGAACATCACCCTGGACGGGCGCTGCGCCCTCATCACCGGCGGCTCCAAGGGCCTTGGGCTGGCCATGGCGCTGGCCTTCGCGAAGGCCGGCGGCCACGTCGCGCTGGTGGCGCGCGGCGCGGCGGAGCTGGAGGCGGCGACGGCGCAGGTGCAGTCCGCTGCACCTTCGGCGAAGGTCGCCGCCATCGCGGCCGACATCCGCACCGCCGAGGGCTGCGCGCATGCCTTCGCCGCCGCGCGGGATGCGCTGGGCCAGGTGGACATCCTGGTGAACAATGCCGGCACCTCCCAGCGCGGCCCCTTCCTGGATGGCACGGACGCGCTGTGGCAGGACGACCTTGACCTGAAGCTGATGGCCGCGGTGCGCCTGTGCCGCGCCGCCATCCCCGGCATGCGCGCGCGCCGGTGGGGGCGCATTGTCAACGTGCTCAACATCGGCGCGAAGGCACCGCCGGCGGCCAGCACGCCCACCTCGGTCTCCCGCGCCGCCGGCATGGCGCTGACCAAGGCGCTGTCCCAGGAATTCGCGCCCGACAACATCCTGGTGAACGCGCTGCTGGTCGGCATCATCGAGAGCGACCAATGGGTACGCCGCCACGCCGCCGACAAGCGCACCATCTCCTGGGAGGACTGGAAGGAGGAGCAGGGGCGCGGCGTGCCGCTGGGCCGCATCGGCAAGGCGGAGGAATTCGCCGCCCTGGCGCTGCTGCTGGCCAGCGATGCCGGCGGCTACGTGACGGGCACGGCGATCAATGTGGATGGCGGGCGCAGCCCCGTCGTCTGATTTTTCGGCAATCCGCCTGCCGCTTCGGCAGCAGCACGGCTGACTGCGGCGGATTGCCATCTTTGCGGCCATTGGCGCGGCGGCTTCCACCCCGCATCTCGGAAGGCACAACGCTTCCGGGAGAATCGCCCATGGCCCGCCTCTTCGGTCCCGCCGCCTGCGGCTGCCGCGCCCCGCATGACGGGCTGGCCTGCGCCACGCCCGCGGACGGCACCGCCGCCTTCGGCCAGGCGGTGGACGAGGCCGCGCTGCGCGCCACCTTCCCGCACGCCCCCACCCGCCGCGCCATGCTGCGCACCTTCGGCGCCGCCACCCTGCTGGCCGCCATCGCCGACCAGCTGCCGCTGCACATCGCGCGCGAGGCGCTGGCGCAAGGCACGCAGGCGGCGCCGGAGAAGCGCGACCTGAAGATCGGCTTCATCCCCATCACCTGCGCCACGCCGATCATCATGGCGGACCCGATGGGCTTCTACCGCCGCCACGGGCTGAACGTGGAGGTGATCCGCACCGCCGGCTGGGCCGTGATCCGCGACCGCGCCATCGCCCGCGAATACGACGCCGCGCACATGCTGGCGCCGATGCCGGTGGCGATGTCGCTGGGCGTGGGCGTCGCGCAGCCCATCCCCTGGGCGGTGGCGGCGATCGAGAACGTGAATGGCCAGGCCATCACGCTCGCCAACAAGCACCGGGAGCGGCGCGACCCGAAGGACTGGCGCGGCTTCCGCTTCGCCGTGCCCTTCGACTTCTCCATCCACAACTACCTGCTGCGCGCCTACCTGGCCGAAGCCGGGCTGGACCCCGACCGGGATGTGCAGATCCGCGCCGTGCCGCCGCCGGAGATGGTCGCCAACCTGCGCGCCGACAACATTGACGGCTTCCTCGGGCCGGACCCCTTCAACCAGCGCGCCGTCTTCGACGGCATCGGCTTCCTGCACCTGCTGACCAAGGAGCTGTGGGACGGCCACCCCTGCTGCGCCTTCGCCGTGCCGCGCTCCATGGTGACGGAGACGCCCAACACCTACGCCGCGCTGCTGCGCGCCATCGTGGAAGCGACCGCGCACAGCAACGCCGCCGCCAACCGGCGTGAGGTCGCGGCCGCCATCAGCGGGCCGAACTACCTGAACCAGCCGCAGACGGTGGTAGAGCAGGTGCTGACCGGCACCTTCGCCGATGGGCTGGGCCGCGTGCAGCGCGTGCCCGACCGCATCGGCTTCGACCCCTATCCCTGGCATTCCATGGCGGTGTGGATCCTCTCCCAGATGCGCCGCTGGGGGCAGTTGCAGCGCGAGGTGGATTTCCGCGCGGTGGCGGAGCAGACCTTCCTGGCGCTCGATGCCGGCCGCGCCATGCGCGAGCTGGGCCTGCCGGTGCCGGCCTCGCCCATGCGCGTCGAACGCATCATGGGCCGCCCCTTCGACCCCGTGAATCCCGATGCCTGGCTGCCGGCCGGCGGGATTCGCCGCTGATGGGGCGGGCCGTCCCCGCCGGGCGCGCCGCCCTGCTGTCGCTGCTGATCCTCGTCCTGTTCCTGGCGGCGTGGGAGCTGGCGGTGAAGGGCGCGTCCTCCGGCGGCGGCGCCGCGCTGGACCCCGAATACGCCGCGCTGCTGGGCCAGGCCGCGGCACAGGGCGGGCAGACTGCCCTGCCCGCGCCCTCCGACATCGCGCTGCGCCTGGGCGAGCTGCTGCGCGACCCCTTCCACCAGCGCGGCACCAACGACCAGGGCATTGGCATCCAGATCGCCTACAGCCTGGCGCGCGTCGGCGCCGGCTTCGGGCTGGCGATGCTCGTCGCCATCCCGCTGGGCTTCCTCATCGGCATGTCGCC
>JBEQBS010000258.1:0-4901 GCA_041639675.1 Rubritepida sp.
GAACCAGGCCGCGGCGTCGAAGCCCGGCAGGCCGGATTCCGCCACCGTCGGCACCTCCGGCAGCGCCCCCGCCCGCGCCGCGCCGGCCACGGCCAGCGCCCGCACCCGGCCTTCGCGCAGCTGCGGCAGCACCGCGGGCATGTTGTCGAACATCACCTGGATCTGCCCGGCGAGGAGGTCGGTCATCGCCGGGGCGGCGCCGCGATAGGGCACATGCGTCATCTCGACGCCGGCCATGGCGCGGAACATCTCCCCCGCCAGGTGGTTGGTGCTGCCGATGCCCGAGGAGCCGAAGGAGAGCCGCCCGGGATTGGCGCGCGCATGGGCGATGAGGGCCGCCACGTCGCGCGCCGGCAGGGCGGGGTGGACCATCAGCACGATGGGCACGCTGGCAACCAGCGCCACCGGCGCGAAGTCGCGCGCCGGGCTGAACGGCAGGGAGCGGTGCAGGCTCTCGTTGATCGCCAGCGGGCTGGGGGCGGTCAGCAGTAGGGTGGTGCCGTCCGGCGCGCCGCGCGCCACCGATTCGGCGCCGACATTGCCATTGGCGCCGGCGCGGTTCTCCACGATCACCGGCTGGCCCAGCTCCTCGCGCAGCGCCTCGGCGAAGAAGCGGGCGATGATGTCGTTCGAACCGCCGGGCGGATAGGGCACGATGATGCGGATGGGCCGCGCCTCCTGCGCCGCGGCGGGCAGCGCGAGGGCAGACGGGGCGAGGGCGAGCAGCGGCAGGGCGCGGCGGCGCAGGGGCATGGAACGGTCCTCCGTGTTTCCCTGCATCTTGGCGGAGCCGGGCCCCGGCGCAACCGACAGGAATTTTTTGTCTGTTCTCCGTCCGTTCTTGTCGCAACCCCCTGCTACATGCGTTGCACGAACAGGAGGTCACGACGAATGGCGATGTCCGAGATCGAATCCCTGGCCGGCCATTTCTGGTCCGCCTGCCGCCGCATGCGCTCGGCGCATGAGCCCGACCGGGTGGCGGGGCTGAGCGAGCTGGGCGCGCTGCTGCCCCGGGCCCCGCGCCCGGTGACGGCGGCCATCCACCGCACCCTGCGGGAGGAGGGGCCGGCGCTGGTGCTGCCCTTCCTCCGCGCCGCGGCTACGCCTCGAAGCCGGGCTCCGTCCGCCGCAGCTCGCGCTTGACGCTTTCCAGGTGCAGGCGGGCGCTCTCGCGGTCGCCCGCGCGCATCTGCTCATAGGTGCGGCGCGCCACCTCCTCGGCCACCGGGATCACGGCGCGGCCGGTGGACATGGCCAGGCGCTGCACCTCGCAGGCGCGCTCCAGGTAGTAGAGGTCGTCCCAGGCCTCGGCGATGGTGGCGCCCAGCACCATCACGCCATGGTGCTTCATGAAGACGATGTCGGCGTCGCCCAGGGCGGCGGCGATGCGGTCGCCCTCGGCCTCGTCCAGCGCCAGGCCGTTGTAGTCCGCGTCCACCAGGGTGCGCCCATAGAACTTCAGGGCCGTCTGCCCGGCCCAGACCAGGGGCGGGCCTTCCGTCATGCTCAGCGCGGTGGCGTTGGGCATGTGGGTGTGGAAGGCGGCGCGCGCGCGCGGCTGCCTCAGGTGCACGCGGGCATGGATGAAGAAGGCCGTCGCCTCCGGCACGCCCTCGCCCGCCACCACCGCGCCGTGGAAATCAGTGATGAGGAGGGAGGAGGCCGTCACCTCGCCGAAGCTCAGCCCATAGGGGTTCACCAGCATCAGCCCATCATGACCGGGCACCACGGCGGAGAAGTGGTTGCAGATCCCCTCGTGCAGGCCCAGCCGGTGCGCCATGCGGAAGCAGGCGGCCAGGTCCACGCGCGCGGCGCGGATCTCCTCCGTCTCCAGGTCCAGGTTCAGCCGGGTCGTCGCCGGCGCGGCGAGGTCGAGTGCATGGGCCATGCCGCCATCTTGCCGGATCGGCGCGGGGGATAGAAGACTGCGGCGCATGAGCAGCAGCAACCAGCGCATCAACGGCACCCGGCTGTGGGACAGCCTCATGGCCATGGCGGAGATCGGCGCCACCCCAAAGGGCGGCGTCAAGCGCCTGACCCTGACGGAGGTGGACAAGAAGGGCCGCGACACCTTCATCCGCTGGTGCGGGGCGCTGGGCCTGGCGGTCCGCGTGGACTCCATCGGCAACATCTTCGCCCGGCGCGAGGGGCGCGACCCCGCCCGCCCGCCGGTGCTGATGGGCTCCCACCTGGACAGCCAGCCCACGGGCGGCAAGTTCGACGGCGCGCTGGGCGTCATCGCCGGGCTGGAGGTGATGCGGACCCTGGCCGAGCACGGCATCGAGACCGAGGCCCCCATCGAGCTGGTGAACTGGACCGACGAGGAAGGCAGCCGCTTCGGCCATTCGCTGATGGGCTCCGGCGTCTGGGCCGGCGTCTATGACGAGGCGCGGGTGAACGCGCTGGCGGATGTGGAGGGCGTCACCGTCGGCGCGGCGCTGGACGCCATCGGCTATCGCGGCCCGCACCCCGCCCGCCCCTTCCCGGCCGATTCCTACTTCGAGCTGCACATCGAGCAGGGGCCGATCCTGGAGCGCGAGGGCAAGGCCATCGGCATCGTCACCGGCGGGCAGGCGCAGGTGTGGTACGACGCCGTCATCACCGGGCAGGATGCCCATGCCGGCACCACGCCGCCTTCCACCCGCAAGGATGCGCTGGTGGCCGCCGCCCGCGTCATCGCCCAGGTGGACCGGCTGATGCGCGACCGCGGCGAGGACGGCCGCGGCACGGTCGGCTTTCTCCAGGTCCTCCCCAATTCCTGCAACGTGGTGCCGGGCGAGGTGCGCTTCTCCGTCGAGTTCCGCCACCCGCGCACGGCGGAGATCGAGTCGCTCGCCGCCGCCTTCCCCGCCGAGGCCGCCGCCCTGGTGGCGGAGACCGGCTGCCGGCTGGAGCTGCGCGAGAAGCTGCGCTTCGCCCACCAGCCCTTCGACGCCGGCTGCGTCGCCCTGGTGCGCGATGCGGCCGCCCGGCTGGGCCTGCCGGCGCGCGAGATCGTGTCGGGGGCCGGGCATGACGCCGTCTATGTCGCGCGGCACGTCCCCACGGCGATGATCTTCACCCCCTGCAAGGACGGCTTGTCCCACAACGAGGCCGAGAGCATCGAGCCGCATGAGGCCGAGGCCGGCTGCCAGGTGCTGTTCGAGGCGGTGCTGGCCCGCGCGGGACGCGCCTGAGGGAGCACGCGGGACGCGCGCAGGAGGGCGGCCCCTATCCCGCCGCCACCTGCGCGGCGGGCCGCGGCGCGAAGAGCGCCGGCAGCTCGCGCGGCGGCATCGCCTTGGCGACCAGCCAGCCCTGGATGACGTGGCAGCCCAGCCGCGCCAGCGCCTCGGCCTGCGCCTCCGTCTCCACCCCCTCGGCGATGACCTCGATGCCCATGGAGCGCGCCATGGCCATGGTGGTGCGCAGGATGGCGTAGGCCTTGGGGTCGTCCGGCAGCAGCGAGACGTTGGAGCGGTCGAGCTTGAGGCGCTGCACCGGCAGGTTCACCACATGCGTCAGATTGGAATGCCCGGCGCCGAAATCATCCAGCGCCAGCGGCACGCCGATCTCATGGATGGCGCCCATGGTGCGCGCCACCCCGGGCAGGTCGCGCACCGCCAGGTCCTCGGGGATCTCGATCTCCAGCGCATCCGGGGGCAGGCCCTCGGCCTCCAGCACCGCCTGGATCTGCTGGGCGAAGCGCGGGTCGTGCAGCGTGACGGAGGAGATGTTGATGCCCAGCCGGGGCGGGGCGCCCGGGACGCGCAGCCAGGATCTCTGCAGGGCGGCCGCCGTGCGCAGCACCCAGAGGTCGAGCTCGCGCAGCAGCCCGGCCTCGCCCGCCGCGGCCAGGATCTCCGGCGGCGGCACCCAGCGCCCGAGGCGCGAGGAGTTCCAGCGGATCAGCGCCTCGCCGCCATCCAGCAGGCCGGTGCGGCGGTCGAGCTGCGGCTGGACGTGCAGCTCCAGCTCGCCACCGGCCAGGGCGGCCACGAAGGCCTCGCGCAGCTGGTCCCGGCGTTCGGCGCGCTCCAGCAGGGCCGGGTCGAAGGCGCGCAGCGTGTCGCGCCCGGCCGCCTTGGCCTCCAGCGTCGCCAGGTTGGCGGCGCGCAGCAGCGCCTCCGGCTCGCGCCCATGCTGGGGGGCGCAGGCCATGCCCAGGCTCGCCGTCAGCTCCAGCGCGGCGCCGTGCTGGCGATAGGGCAGGCGCAGCGCCTGGCGCAGCCGCTCGCCCAGCGTCAGCGCATCCGGGCAGGCGGCGCCGAAGCACAGCACGGCGAACTCGTCCCCCCCCACGCGGGCGACGAGGTCCGAGGGGCGCACCGCCTCGCGCAGGCGCCGCGCGGCCTCCCGCAGCACGGCGTCGCCCAGCGCCTGGCCGTGGCGGTCGTTCACGGCGCGCAGGTGGTCCAGGTCAATGCGGATCAGCACGCCGCCGGCGGGGTCGTCGGCCAGGGCCTCCAGCGCGGCGCGCAGCATGGCGCGGTTGGCCAGGCCGGTCAGCGGGTCGTGCTCGGCCAGGTGCTCGATGCGCTCCTGCGCCGCCTTCAGGGGCGTGACGTCCAGCAGGGAGAGCAGGTGCCCCTCCCCTTCCTCTGCGGCGCTGGCCACCGCCACCAGCCGCAATGGCAGCTGGCCCGGCAGGGTCAGCGCGGCCTCGTGCTCCTGGCCCGGGGGGAGGCCCAGCGGGCCGGTGCCATCGGCGGGGCCGCAGAGGCGCAGCCCCGCGCCCTGGATGCCCGGCGGCGCTGCACCGCCAAACAGGGACCGCAGGCGGCGATTGGCGAAGACGGTGCGCCCGGCGGCATCGAGCTGCCACAGCGCGACCGGCGCGCCTTCCAGCAGGTGCTGCAGCGGCGGGGCCGGCGGCGGCGGGCCGCCCAGCAGCAGCAGGCGCCAGCCCCAGGGCAGCGGCA
>JBEQBS010000259.1:0-4858 GCA_041639675.1 Rubritepida sp.
CGCGCAGCACCGGGGCGGGGGGCGCAGTCTCGGCGTGGCGGTCCAGGCGCGCCAGCAGCGCCTCGGCGGCCTCGCGGTTGGCGGCCAGGTGGGCCAGGCCCTCGGCGGTGGGGGCGTGCCGCCTGCGGCCGGCGCCGTCCGGCGTGGCGGTGGCGAGGCCCTGTTCCTCCAGCAGCGTCAGGGTCGGGTAGATGACGCCGGGGCTGGGGGCATAGGCGCCGCCGGCCCGGGCCTCCAGCGCCTTGATGATGTCGTAGCCGTGGCGCGGAGCCTCGGCGAGCAGGTGCAGCAGCACCAGCGGCAGCTCGCCGCCGGCGAAGATGCGGCGGGGGCCGCCGCCATGGCGGTGCCGGCCATGCGGGCGGTGGAAGCCGTCGCCATGGCCATGGGCGAAGCGGCGGCGGTGGGATCGGTCGTGGGTCATGCAGTCAAGATATATCGTGAAAACGCGCCGACAAGTGCGATTGCGTCGCACTTACATTCTGTTGCACAGGGATACCCATCGTTGCGCATGCGTCGCCTAGACCCGGCGCATCCCGTTCCTGGAGTCCCGCCCCGTGAAGCCCCTCCTGCTGCGCCTGCATCGCTGGCTGGCGCTGCTCTTCGCCCTGCCGATGCTGGTGGTGATCGCCACCGGCCTCATCCTCGCCGCCGAGCCCGCATTGAAGGCGCGCGCCGCACCCGGCAGCGTCAGCCAGGCGCGGCTGGATGCCATCCTCGACGCCGCCGGCCCCTCGCCGGGCGCCGGGCTGTTCATCCGCACCTATGACGGCACGGCGATGCTGGGCGGACGCGGCCAGGCGCCGCGTGTCTTCGACCTCGCCACCGCGCAGCCGCGCGAGCCGGGGGCGCTGCCCGGCCTGTTCCAGACCGCGCGCCGCCTGCACGAGACGCTGCTGCTGGACCTCGGCTGGCTGGTGGTGGCCAGCACCGTGGCCTGCGTGGCGCTGGCGCCGCTGGGCCTGCTGCTGGGCTGGCCGCGGCTGCGCAACAGCCTGGGCGGCTGGCACCGTCTCGTGGGGTGGGTGGGGCTGCCGCTGCTGGTCGGCAGCCCGCTCACCGGGCTGGCCTTGGCCTGGGGCATCACCTTCCTCCCGCCCGCCGCCCCGGCCCCCGGCGGCCCGCCCTTGCCGCTGCGTGAGGCGGTGCGCCTGGTGGCCGAGAAGCATCCGCTGGAGGGGCTGGACTTCATCCGCACCGTCGGCGGCGGCCAGCGCATCGCCCGTGTGCTGGATGCCTCGGGCACCGCCGTCACCTGGCGCGTCACGCCGCGGGGCCTGGAGCCGATGGGGACCAACTGGCCGCGCCTGCTGCATGAGGGCAATTGGGGCGGGCTGCTGGGCAGCCTGGCCAACCTGCTGGCCGCCCTGGGCCTGCTGGGGCTGCTGGTGACGGGGCTGTGGCTCTGGGCGCGGCGGCGGCTGGCGTTGCGGCGCGTCAGGTCCCGCCCAGCGCGGCCCGCAGCGTCGCTTCCGTGAGGATCTGCGGCAGCACCGCCGCCTCCCCGCCGCCCGGGGGATACAGCAGGTAGAGCGGCACGCCGTCCCGCCCGTGCCGGCGCAGCAGGGCGGTGATGGCGGGGTCGCCGCGCGTCCAGTCGCCCACCAGCACCGCCACGTTGCGGGCGGCGAAGGCGGCGCGGGTGGCCTCGGTGTCCAGCGCCACGCGTTCATTCACCTTGCAGGTGATGCACCAGGCGGCGGTGAGGTTGACGAAGACCGGCCGCCCCTCGGCCTGGAGGGCGGCGACCCGCGCCTCCGACCACGCCTCGCCCGCCGCCACGCGGGCGGGGGCGGCCGCGGTCTCCAGCCCCGGCAGCAGGGCCAGGGCGCCGGCCAGGGCCAGCGGCGCCAGGATGCGCCCGCCGCGGAAGCCGGCGCCGAAGGCCCAGGCGGCCAGCGCCACCAGCACGCCCCCGGCCAGCACGGCCAGCACCCCATCCGGCCCGGCCTGCTGTGCCAGCACCCAGGCCAGCCAGGCGGCGGCGCCATACATGGGGAAGGCGAGGAACTGCCGCAGCCGTTCCATCCACGGTCCCGGGCGCGGCACGGCGCGGGCCAGAATCGGGAAGGCGGCCAGCAGCGCATAGGGCAGGGCCAGCCCCAGCCCGAGCGTGGCGAAGACCAGCAGCGCCCCCCAGCCCGGCAGCAGGATGGCCGCGCCGATGGCCGGCGCCATGAAGGGGGCGGTGCAGGGCGTGGCCAGCAGCACCGCCAGCAGCCCGGTGCCGAAGGCCCCGCGCGAATCGGCCAGCGCCGGCCCTCGCAGGGCATAGACGCCCGAGAGGTTCAGCCCCACCAGCAGCATCAGCCAGGCCATGGCGGCGACGAAGGCCGGGTGGGTGAACTGGAAGCCCCAGCCCGCCGCCGCGCCGGCCGCGCGCAAGGCCAGCAGCAGCGCGCCCAGCGCCAGCATCCCGGCCAGCACGCCGGCCACGTAGCCCGCGGCATCGCGCCGCACCGCCAGCGCGCCGGCCCCGCCCAGCCGGGCCAGGGCCATCGCCTTCATCGCCAGCACGGGGAAGACGCAGGGCATCAGGTTGAGGATCAGCCCGCCCAGCAGCGCCAGCCCCAGCACCTGCCAGAGCGGCAGCAGCGGCGCGGCGGCGGGGCCGGGCTCGGCCGTCAGGGTGAAGCCGGCGCGCTGGCCGGCGGCATCCGTCAGCACCAGCAGCCCCTCCAGCGCGGCATGCGGCGCGCCGGGGGCGGGGGACAGCGCCAGGGTCAGCGCGCCATCCCGCACCGCGAGGCGCTGCGGCGGCGGGTTCAGCAGCCGGTCCTGCGCGGCGGGGAAGAAGGCGGCGCCGCGCACCGTGGCCGGCGAGATCGCCTCGCCCTCCACGGCCAGCACGCCATCCGGGCCGATGCGCGCGGCGAAGGGCGCGGGGCGGGGCAGGGCGGCCTCGGCGGCGGCGAAGCGCACCAGCTGCGCCGGGCGGGGCCGCGCCTCCACCGGCAGCTCCAGGGTGAAGCGGCCTTCCTCGGGGATGCAGACATCGGCGCAGACCAGCCAGCTCGCCTCGGCCTCCAGCGTCACGCGGCCCGGCGGCAGGCCGGCGGGGGCGGTGATGGAGAGGGACAGCAGCGCCTCCTCCTTGTAGCCGAAATTCATCAGCGGGCCGAAGCCGATGCGCTCGGGCAGCGGGAATTGCAGCGGGCCGGCCGCCCAGCCCTCCGGCAAGCGCAGCGCGAGTTCCGGCGCGGCGCCGGCATCGCCGGGGTTGGACCAGTAGGTGTGCCAGCCCGGCGCCAGCCGCAGCCGCAGCATCAGCCGGAAGGCATCGCCCGGCGCGGTCGCCGCGCGGTCGGCCAGCAGTGTCGCCGTGGCGCGGGGCGAGGCGACGGGGGCGGATTCCGTCGCCCCGGCGCGCAGCGGCAGCAGCAGGCACAGCAGGAGGAGGAAGCACCGCATCGCGGCCATACAAGGCACCACTGTGGCTTTCGTGCAACCCCATGGCGCGATGTGCCGCCATGCCGAAACCAAGGCGGAAAAATTCGGTTTCCCCCGCATCTTCCTTGCAACTCCCCCGGGGGACATCACCATGCCTCGTCTCAAGCACGCCCTCCTTGCCGGCGCCGCCCTGGCCGGGCTGCCCGGCATCGCCGCCGCGCAATCCTCCTATTTCAGCATGGACCGCTGGCGCGTGGCGCCGCAGAACACCGTCACCGGCATCTACATCGGCGCCGGCGCCGGCGTGAACTTCCACGAGAACACCCGCGTCTCGCCCGACCGCAACCTGGCTTCCGGCCTGGCCGGGCTGGGCGTGGGCGGCCGCGGCACGGCGATCTTCGCGCCGGGCTTCGTCGGCGTCGGCTCCATCGGCTACGGGCTGGGCAACGGCCTGCGCTTCGAGGTGGAGGGCGCCTACCGCGAGAACGAGGTGGAGAAGATCCGCGGCTTCACCGGCACGCAGCTGCGCAACCGCGCCGACGGGACCCAGCGCACCTACGGCGTGATGGGCAACGTGCTGTATGACTTCGCCATTCCGGGCGTGCCCTGGATCACCCCCTACATCGGCGGCGGCGTCGGCTACATGTGGCGCGAGTGGGACGGGGTGAGCGTCGCCAACGTGCCGGGCAACGTCGCCCTGCGCTCGCGCGCCACCGAGGGCAGCTTCGCCTGGCAGGCCATCGGCGGCTTCGCGGTGCCCTTCACCTCCGTGCCCGGCCTGGCCCTGACGGCGGAGTACCGCTACCTCGGCACCGAGCCACAGCGCTTCAACACCCGCGCCGTGGCCCTGCCGGGCGGCGCCGGCCTGGCGGGCGGCACGCTGAAGGCGGACACCGCCAACCACTCGGTGCTGCTGGGCCTGCGCTACGCCTTCAACCAGCCGCGCCCGGCCCCCGTGGCCGCCGTCGCGCCCGCGCCGATGGCCCCGGCCCCGGCCCGCACCTACCTGGTCTTCTTCGACTGGGACCGCGCCGACCTGACCGACCGCGCCCGGCAGATCATCGCCGACGCGGCGCAGAACGCGCGCCGGGTGCAGTCCACCCGCATCGAGGTGGCGGGCCATGCCGACACCTCGGGCTCGCCGGCCTACAACCAGCGCCTGAGCCAGCGCCGCGCCGATGCGGTGGCGGCGGAGCTGGTGCGCAACGGCATCAACCGGAGCGAGATCGGCGTGCAGGCCTTCGGCGAAAGCCGCCCGCTGGTCGCCACCGGCGACAATGTGCGCGAGCCGCAGAACCGGCGCGTCGAGATCGTCCTGCGCTGAGTGCCAGGAACGGCCGGGAAGGGGCGTGGCAGCGATGCCGCGCCCCTTTCGCATGTCCGGAACCCGGCCGCGCACGGCGCGGCCCGCCGCCGGACCGCGCTTCCGGCTGGCGCACCAGCGGCGCGGCGCAAGCCAAGCCGCCGG
>JBEQBS010000260.1:0-4808 GCA_041639675.1 Rubritepida sp.
CGGCTGCATCCGTGTTGAAGGCCCAGGGCGAGAACATGCGCACATGCCGCCAGGCACGGACTGCCTTCCCGATTTCGTTGCCGGCCTCGAGGACGAGCGGTTCCAGCCCGCGCGCCAGAAGGTGCGCGGCGGCGGCAAGGCCGACCGGGCCGGCGCCGATGATCGCAACGGGGAGCGGAGCTTGGGTCATCGCTGGCTACCTTGATGCATAGATGTTTGATGTATGCGGGCGTGAGAAAGGACGAATGGCGCCGCTAGCACTTCGACTTGCCGGCACGGGCACGGTCGGCGGCGGCAAAGGCGCGGCCGGTGTCCTGCAGCGCGGTCGTCGCGTCCATCCAGGCATCCAGCGCCACGCGAAAGGCGGCGCGACCGGCATCGGTCAACGCATAGACCCGCCTCTGGCGGCCCTGGACGACCTCCTCCACCACGGTGACGAAGCCACCAGCCTCGAACTCACGCAGCACGGGGTAGATGGTGCCCTCGGTGGGCGAGCAGCAGCCGCCGGTGGTGTGTTCCACGGCTCTGGCGACCTCGTAGCCATGCATTGGCCCGTCATGAAGGACACGCAGGATGAAGAACTTGGATAGGCCCATCTTGATGGTGCCGGCCCAGTAGTCGCGGGAGGCATAGTCCACGCGGGGTGCCGAATTTGTCCGGAGAGCGCTTGTCATCAATAAAGCCTATACCTTGACGATTGATGCATCAAGGCTAAAGCGGTGACCCAACCCGGATCGCCGCGAGAACGCCCAGCGCGACGCGGCGGGGGCGCTCGCCAATGCCAAAACAGTCCTCGGGTCGGCCACGTGGATCCACTTCCAGCACCTTGGCGCCAGCCGCGACCCGCACGCCGTTGCGCACCAGCCCGCGCAGCACGCCAGGAAGCGGCGCGCGGAGGGTGACGCCGTCCAGATCAAGCACAGGATCGCCCGCCAGGACGCGATCGCCAATCCGCAAGCACGTCCGTACGACCCCCTCGACAGGCGCGTAGACCGCACGCTCGCGTCCCACGCCCGCGATGGCGCGGGGCTCGCCGCGCAGCGGCAGTGTGGCGCCCGCGCGAACCACCTGGCCCAGTCCATCCCAACTCGTCTCGATTGCCAGGTCGCAATTGGCGCCGGCGACGAAGCCGACGCCGAGCCCGATGGACAGGGGCACCAGCCCGCGCCCGTCTGGCGGCGTCATCCGCTTGCGCATGCGCGCATCCACCAGCGCTTGCCATGAGATGGCCGAGAGGACGTCCGGCATCGGCAGCGCGGTGATCGCGATCGCTTCGCGCCGCGCAAGCTGCTCGGCCAATGCGGTCGAAACGTCGATACGGACTGCGTCGAGACCGGCGAGATGCGCGTGGCCGTCCCAGAGTGCATCGGCGAAGGCCATACCGCGGCGCGGATGGGCTGGCGCTGGGTCATCGGCCATCGCCACAGGAAGGCCCGCACCATGCAATGCATGCGCGACTGCCGAGCCCATGTCGCCGGCCCCCAGCACGAGCACGGCGCCCCTCATGCGCGATGAACCGCGGCAGCCCGCGCTGCCGCCGCCTTCGCCGCGCCCCTGCGCCAAAGCTTCACCGAGGACAGCAGAAGAATGACACCAAGCGAAAGCTTGAGTGCAGCCGCCGGCACGAAGGGCAGCAGGGCAGCGCCCGCCATGGCACCCAGCACCGAGCCGAGGGCCATCGGCGCTCCAATGCCCAACAGCGCGGCCCGGTCCCGATAGCCGCCGGCGCGCGCATGGCGCAGCACACCCACCGCGACCGCTGGCAGGCTGATAACGAGACTCGCGGTCCCGGCAGTACGGATGTCCAGACCAAATCCGAAGATCAGCGTTGGGATGATCATCTCGCCGCCAGCCACGCCGAGCAACGAGGAGACCAGACCGATGGCCACGCCGGCGAAGGCACCAGCGACAGGCCGCCACCAACCACCCGGCGCTGCACTAAGATGCAGCGCCTCCCCGGCCCCCGCCTCGACCAGAAGCAGCAGGCCGATCGCCGCGAGCAGGCCGGCGATGACCCGCGTCAGGCTCTGCGCGTCGATCCGCGCCAGGAGACCCGCTCCGAACCAAGCCGCAGCCATGGCGAAGGCAGTCAGCGCGGCGATCTCAGGCAGGTGGTCGGCGAGGTTGGGGAAAGAGGTAAAGCCGAAACGCGCGACGGCCGAAGCGGCCAGGGTGGCGAGGCTCATCAAGAGGTTCATGCGAACCGCCTGGTGGGCTGCCAGCGCGAACAGGCCAAGGAGGACAGGCAACCGGAACTCGGCTCCGCCCAGGCCGATCAATCCGCCCAGGGTGCCGATGGCAATTCCCCAGCCGAGTGCGGCGCCGCGAGATGGGGATACAAACAATGGTGGCCCCGACCGTTATCTATCGTGAAAGATAGCGAAGTGCGCAGATCGCCTCAAGCTCCGCGCTTGGCATGGTGCCGGTCGCGTGTTTGGTTCCAGGCGATGCCGCCACGCCCCCGAAGTGAATCGCCTGCCAAGGCCCGCCGCGCCATCACGCTGCGATTGACGCTTAGCGACCGGGTGGCCCTCGGCCCCGGCAAAGCTGACCTTCTCACCTTGATTCAGGACACTGGCTCCATCGCCGCGGCCGGTCGAAGCATGGGGATGTCGTACCAGCGCGCGCATGACTTGGTGTCGGCGCTGAACGCGGATTTCCAATTGCCGCTTGTGGAGACGATGGCGGGTGGCGTGCGCGGGGGCGGGGCCAGGCTCAGCCCTTTGGGCGAGCAGGTGCTGGCGGCCTATCGCGAGGTGGAACGTCAGGCCGAGGCGGCCACCGCGGAGCGACTGGGGTGGCTGCGCGGGATGTTGGGCAGGTGATCAGGGGATTCGCCGCTTCACCACATGCACGGCCAATGGCGCTGCGGTGAGGTCTACTGTCGAAGCGCTGACGTTCCGCGCCGTGACCCGGACGCTGTTGTTCGACCACACATGGCAATCGAGCACGAAGGCGATGCTGCTGGTGTCGAGCGAGGCATCCGCGAAGTCGCCTCGCCGCGCGCCAGCAACGGTCACGTCGATGTTGGCCGTCGCGCCGGCGGCAAGGCTCGGCAGGTCCCAGGTCGTCTCCAGCGCCAGGCTGCGCGTGCCGATCGGCACCGAGGGGCAGGCATAGAGCACGGCCGGAGCCGCCTCCGGAAGCCCGAACAGCCGCAGCGCCTCAAGTTCGATCTGCCCGTCGAAGCCCACGATGCCGACCTGCGCGAAGGCGACGCCCGCGCCGACCCGGATCGTCTGCCGCCGGTTCAGCGAGGCGTCGGCCATCACTGCGCCCGCGTTCCAACCCTTCGCCGGGCTGTTCCACTGCATGGTGGTGCCGGAGGCCAACACGTCGCCGGCGATGTTCTCCCGGACATTCGCCGCACCATCGAACACGCGCACGAATAAACGCCCGCCATCAACCCCGCCGACGAGCCAATGCGCCAGCGCGAACTCCTTCGCCGAGGTGGTGTCCACCACGAAGGCCATGCCGCGGTTGGCATCCAGCAGCAGCCCGCGTGCGGTCGCGGTGATTCCGTCCAGCCCGTTGAAGCACAACCCTGCTAGCGTGGTGGCTGCCGTGGTCGATGTCGCCAGCGTCGCCAGCTTCTCGACGCCGATCTCGGTGGCACTCTGCCGGAAGGCCGCAGCGCGCAGGTTCGGCACCGCCTCCAGCACCCGCAGCAGCCGCGAGGCCGGCGCGCGGTGCCGGTTGATCACCGCGTTGCCGGCGCGGTCCGCGGTCGTGGTGTAGTCGATCCGGACGGCATAGGTGTTGGCCCAGGCCACCTCGTACTCGCAGTCGGTGGCACTGCCGGTGTGGCGTGCCACGATCGGCGAACAGGCTTCCATGCGCAGCGCGCGCCCGATGATGGCGGTGCCATCCGTCTCGTTCAGGAAGGGAATAGCCACATTTGGGTCGAGCTGGCGCAGCTCGAAGTTGGGCCCGTCGAAGACATGCCGATTGTGGTTGTTGTAGCCTCCCGCGCCGCGCGAGAAGCGGATGCCGTAGCGGTCGATCGTCGGGTTGATGCCGGTGGCGCAGGCGAAGTGCCCGCCGTAGTAGCGGACCGAGGTGTTCCAGGCGGTCGCTGTCTCCGCGCGGATGTCGAGCCCATATCGGTTGTTCAGGATGCGCAGCAGATGGAAGGTGCTGTCCTCCACGCCGCGACCATCGCCCAGCGTCCGCATCCCGATGGTGAAGCCCGAGACCAGGCGAAGCTCCACCACCGAGGCGTCGATGTTGCGGACCAGGATGCCGATATCGGCCTCTGAGGCCCAGTCGGATTGGATCTGCCGCACCACCTGCAGCCCGGCATAGAGCTTCTCGCCGTTGCGCGTGGTGCCGCCGTCGCCGAGCGTCAGCACGGTGGCTGGGGCATTGGCCGCGCCCGTGTAGCGGATGACGCCGCGCATGATCAGCCCGCGGGCGCCGCCGCCCAGCGTGACGCCGCTGCCGACATTCCAGGTGCCGGGCGGGATGACCGCGAATTTCCCGTCCGCCGCCGCCCGATCGAAGCAGGCCTGGATGGCGGTGCGGTCGTTCGCCACGCCATCGCCGAGCCCGCCGAAGTCGGTCGGCAGCACGGCCTCGCGGTCGCGCAGATACTTGGCGAAGTCGGTCTTGTTGAGGTTGGCGTTGAGGACGAGCAGGTCATCGATGCGCGCCGGCATGGCGTTCTCCGATCAGAGGGCGGTGGCGGTGACCGGGCCGGCGAAGGCCGAGACGTTGCCCTCGGCCGAGACGCTGCGCAGCCAGTACCAGCGGGTCTGGCCTGTGGTGAGGCCGGTGCGGTCCCAGGGCAGTGCGGTCGGCTCTGCAGC
>JBEQBS010000261.1:0-4797 GCA_041639675.1 Rubritepida sp.
GCGCGGCGCCGCCGGCCATGCCCAGCAGCAGCCCGGGCCAGCCGATGGCCCCGCCGCCGGCCGCCAGCAGCGCCAGCCCCAGCAGGGCGAAGAGCAGCTGCGACAGGATGGACAGCGCCACGTCCATGAGCAAGGCGCCCGCTGCCGGGGCGGCCGCCACGCCCTGGCGGCGCAGCAGGCGGAAGGAGGCGACCTCGCCCCCCACCCGGCCCACCGGCAGCAGGCCGTTGACGGATTCGCGCACCCAGACGTTGAGCGTCATCAGCGGCAGGGCGGGGCGGCTGCGGCCGGGCATCAGCACCGCCCAGGCCCAGGCGTTCAGCACCATGGAGGGGACATGCGCCAGCGCCACCAGCACCAGCCCGGATCCCGCCACGGCCAGCAGCGCGCCGACCGCCGACAGGTCCTGCGTGGCGAGCACCGCCAGGGCGAGCAGCAGCCCGCCCAGCGCCAGCAGCAAGCCCAGCTTGTTCACGTGCCCAGCATCGCCCGGTAGCCGCCGCGGGGCGTGCCCTCCAGCAGCGTGCGCATCGCGGGGTCCGTCAGCGCCGCCAGCTCCTCGGCATAGCGGTAGCCCGGGGCGGAGCCGGGGAAGCCGCCCCGCGTGGCGGGGTGGAAATACAGCTCCGTCACGCCATCCGGCAGCAGGGGGAGGGCGGCGCGCAGCCGCGCGGCGGTGAAGGCGCCGGACCAGGCAAGGCCCAGCACGCGGTCTGGCGCGCGCAGGTTCCAGTTGGCCGCGCGCTTCCGCAGCACGGCGCACCAGCGGCCGAGGATGGCGTAGGGCGGCCGCGGCGAGGCCGGGTCGGCGCGGCGGACCAGCGCGCCATCCTCGTCCGGCAGGCGGATGCAGGGAATGCCGGCGCCGGCCGCGGCCTGCATCAGCGCGGCGGCGATGTGCGGGTGCAGGTGGTAGTGCTTGTGGGCGTTCACGTGGTCGCAGCGCAGCCCGGTCCCGGCGAAGCGGGCGAGCTGGGCCGAGACCTCGGCATGCAGCTCCGCCCGCGCCTCGCGCGACAGCGCCAGCAGCAGGCCGAGCGCGGCCATGTCGTCGCGGAAGCGGCCGTTGCGCGTCAGCGCGGGGATGCGCGAGGCCGGCAGCACCGGCACGCCATCGGTCAGGGTGAGGTGCAGCCCCACGGCGAGGGAGGGGTTGGCGCGGGCCACGCGCACGCCTTCCTCGAACCCCGCCTCGCCCACCATCAGCGAGGCCGCGGACAGCACGCCCTCCCGGTGGGCGCGCTCGATGCCCTCGTTGGTCTCGGAGGCGAGGCCGAGATCGTCGGCGGTGAGGATGAGGCGGCGCGCGCTCACGCCGCCTTGGCGACCTTGCGGTCCTTCAGGAAGCGGAAGAACTCCACCCCTTCGCGCAGGCGGCGCACCAGCATCTGGCGGTCGCGCACCATCTCGCCGCAGATGGAGGCGATCTTCGGCACGCGGAAGTAGAAGCGGCGGTAGAAGCGCTCCACGCCGTCGAAGATCTCCTGGTGGGACAGGCCGGGATAGTGCAGCGGGGCGATCTGCACGCCATGCGCATCCACGTAGTCGGTGTGCGCCGTGTCCAGCCAGCCCTCGCGCGCCGCCTGGTCATAGAGGTAGGTGCCGGGATAGGGGGCGGCGAGGCTGACCTGGATGGTGTGCGGGTTGGTCTCGATGGCGAAGCGGATGGTTTCCTCGATCGTCTCCCGCGTCTCGCCCGGCAGGCCGAGGATGAAGGTGCCGTGGATGGCGATGCCCAGCTCGTGGCAGTCCTTGGTGAACTGCCGCGCGACCTCGACCCGCATGCCCTTCTTGATGTTGTGCAGGATCTGCTGGTTGCCGCTCTCATAGCCCACCAGCAGCAGGCGCAGCCCGTTGGCGCGCATCACCTCCAGCGACTTGCGCGGCACGTTGGCCTTGGCGTTGCAGGACCAGGTGACGCCCAGCCTGCCCAGCTCCACCGCGATGGCCTCGGCGCGGGGCAGGTCGTCGGTGAAGGTGTCGTCGTCGAAGAAGATCTCCTGCACGCCGGGGAAGTTGGCCTGGATGTACTTGATCTCCTCGATCACGTGCGCGACCGAGCGCGTGCGGTAGCGGTGCCCGCCCACCGTCTGCGGCCAGAGGCAGAAGGTGCAGCGGCTCTTGCAGCCGCGTCCGGTGTAGAAGCTGATGTAGGGGTGCTTCAGGTAGCCGATGAAGTACTTCGTCCAGTCGAGGTCACGCTTGTACACCTCGCTCACGAAGGGCAGGGCGTCCATGTCCTCCAGCACCGGGCGGTCGGGGTTGTGGACGATGCTGCCGTCAGGGGCGCGGAAGGACAGGCCCTTCACCTGCGCCAGGGGCACGCCCTCGGCGACCTCCTTGCAGGTGAAGTCGAACTCGTTGCGCGCCACCCAGTCAATGACCGGCGCGTCGCGCAGCGATTCCTCCGCCTGCACCGCCACCTTGGCGCCGATCAGGCCGATCTGGAGCTTCGGGTTCCCGGCCTTCAGCCGCTCCGCCACCTTCACGTCGGAGGCGAAGCTCGGTGTGCTCGTGTGCATGACGCACAGGTCGTAGTCGCGCGCCATGGCCGCCACCTCGTCCAGCGTGGTGCCATGCGGCGGCGCGTCCACCAGCTTCGAGCCGGGGATCAGCGCGGCGGGCTGGGCCAGCCAGGTGGGGAACCAGAAGCTCTTGATCTCGCGCCGCGCCTGGTAGCGGGCGCCGGCGCCGCCGTCGAAGCCGTCGAAGGAGGGGGCCTGGAGGAACAGGGTGCGCATCATGGTCCGGCGGGGCCTCTCGGTCGGGGAGTGCCCGCTTCCGTCATCCGGCCGGCGGGCGTCAGGGCATAGCGGCGGCCTTGCCAGTCCACCCGCCCCGACAGGAAAGCGGTGGCCCAGATGGCGGCCGAAAGCAAGTCACGAAACGGCAAGGTGGCCCAGCGCCGCAGGGAGGGCGGCCGCCCCAGCGCCCCGTCCACGCCGGCGGCCAGCGCCAGCCGGGCCGCAAGCGCGAGCACCAGCACGGCTGCCGTGGCCGCCCCCGGCGCCAGGGCCAGGGCCAGCAGCGCCCAGGGCAGGGGGTGGGTCAGCGCCAGCCCGGCGAAGCCCCAGGGGTTCAGCAGGCGCAGGGTGCGCGCCCAGCGGGATTCGTGCCGCCACAGCGCGGCCAGGGAGGGCTCGGCCATCAGGTGCGCCGGCAGCACCGGGGCCACCACCACCCGCAGCCCCAGTTCGCGCACCGCCACGCCCAGCGCGTGGTCATCGGCCAGCAGGTCCAGGAAGCGGGCGAAGCCGCCCAGGCGGTCCAGCGTCTCGGCGCGCAGGGCCACCGTGGCGCCGTAGCAGCCCTGGGCCTTTCCCAGCGCCTCGCCCAGCGCGGCATTGGGCAGGAAGTGCCAGTCCACCCCCCGGGCGGCGAGCGCCGACCAGGGCGAGGCATCCGCGGCCTCCCCCCGGTACAGGCACGTCACCAGCCCCACCGCGGGGTCGGCCAGGGGTGCGGTCACGGCCGTCAGCCATTCCGGCGGGCAGCGCATGTCGGCATCCGCCGCCACCAGCACCGGCTGCGCGGCGGCGGCGGCGAGGTGCACGAGCTGCGAGACCTTGCGGTTCGCCCCCAGCACCGCCCCGCCCGCCAGCACGCGGATGCCCGCGGCCTCGGCGATGGCGCGCGCCGGGTCGCGGGGGTCGGCCACGGCGGCCAGCACCTCGAAGGGGGCGGCGTGGTCCTGGCGCAGCGTGGCGCGCAGGTTTCCCGCCAGCCCCGGTTCGGCGCCATGCAGGGGCTTCAGCACGCTGGCCGCCAAGGCAGGGGCGTGGGCGGGGGCCATGGCGGGCGGCGTGGCGGCCAGCCGGCGCAGGGCGTGGCGGGCCAGCAGCGCCTGGGCCGACCCCGCCAGGGCCAGCGCGCCCAGGAAGATGGCAAGGATGGTCACGCCGCCACCATCGCCCCGCCACCGGCGTTTTGGTAGCCTGGGGACCGAGACATGACCCGCGCCCTGCCCCTCCTCCTGCTGCTCGCCGCCTGCGCCACGGCGCCGGGCGCCGACCCGCGCGACCCCTTCGAGGCGCAGAACCGCCAGGTGCTGGCCTTCAACGAGGAGGTGGACGGCGCCGTGCTGCGCCCCGCAGCCGAGGCGTACCGGGAGGCCGTGCCCGCCCCGGTGCGCACGGGCATCCGCAACGTGCTGAACAACCTCAACCAGCCGGTGATCCTGGCCAACAACCTGCTGCAGGCGCGCTTCCTGGATGCCGGGCAGACGCTGATGCGCTTCTACATCAACACCACCGCCGGTCTGCTGGGCGTCTTCGACGTGGCGACGCCGGCCGGCGCGGTGGAGCGCCCGGCGGATTTCGGCCAGACCCTGGCCGCCTACGGCCTGCCGGACGGCCCCTTCCTGATGCTGCCCATCCTGGGCCCCACCAACCTGCGCGACGCGGTGGGGCAGGGGGTGGACACGCTGGCCAACCCGGTGGGGCTGGCCGGCGGCTACATCCTGGGCACCACGGTGAACGGCGTGGTGGGCGTGGGCCGCGGCACGCTGGGCGGGCTGGACCTGCGGGCGGAGAACATCGAGACGCTGGATGCACTCCGCGCCGACAGCCTGGATTTCTACGCCCGGCTGCGCAGCGTGGTGCAGCAGCGCCGCGACGCCGAACTCGGGCGGTCCGGCAGCGAGGCCGCCCTGCCCGGCGTGCTGGAGGACCCCGGCGCCCTCCCGCCGGCGCTGGAGGAAGGGGCGGGCCACGAGCCAGGCCAGCCCGACCAGGAGGCCGAGGGGCACGACGTAGCCGACGGTGACGATGACGCCCGCCAGCACCGCTTCGGTGCCAG